>NZ_JBFAAF010000004.1:0-181628 GCF_040639595.1 Micromonospora sp. NPDC023814 | reverse complement strand
CTTTTAAAATTTAACTGCTGTGGGGTGTGTACACAATTGCCCCCGCGTTTTTTTACTATTTCCCCGCGCCACGGCCCCCTAACCTCTCCCCCCCCGGGGGGGGCGCCCCCCGCCCGGCCGGGCGCGGGCCGCCGGCCGTCACAGGTGGCGGCCACGCCACCTCGTCTGCTCGGCTTCGGAGGGGTCAGCGGCCGGGCTCGGGCCCGGCGCCGTGCGCGGTCAGCGACGCGTCCCGCAGGGCTCGCCGGTCCTCGCCGAAGAGCCGCACCTCGGCCGCCACCATGCCGACACAGACGACGGCGAGCACCGCGAGCGCCGCCAGCGCCGGCAGCCGGTCGGCCAGCGGCACCAGGGCGACCAGGAGCACCACCGTCACCGCCCGTGGCCAGTTGACCGAGCCCATGTTGCGCAGCCGGAAGCCCAGATGCCCGAGCAGGTAGAGCACCACCCCGCCGTAGAGGGCGTAGAGGCCCAGGCCGTGCAGCGGGTCGGTGAGGTCGTGCGCGCTGCCGTCGCCCACGTACGACAGGACCTTCTTGAAGCCGAGCGCGAGCAGGATGATGCCGACCACCATCGGCAGGTGCAGGTACGTGTACGAGTCCCGGCCCAGCGCGGCCCGGGCCGCGCCCTCGGCCCGGTGCAGCACCTGCTCCGCCGCGATGGCCACCACGTCGAAGTACGCCCACCACAACGCGGCCGTCACGGTGATGGCCAGCGCGGAGGCGACGATGATCGGCCAGGAGATCGGCAGGTGCGTGACGCCGACGCCGATGGCGACCAGCGACTCCCCCAGCGCCACGATGATGATCAGCCCGTGCCGCTCGGTCCAGTGCGCGGCCGAGAAGATCCGCCAGCCGTCCGCGCCGATGGCCATGATCCCGCCGTAGTCCACGGCCAGCGCGAGCACCCACAGCGCCGTACGGATGGTGGAGACCCGGGCCGGGTCGTCGGCGAGCTGCTGCGGCAGCAACGCGGCTGAGAAGAGCAGCAGCGCCCCACCCAGCATGGGCAGCACCGCCCGCAGCAACTGCCGGCGCAGCCCCTCGTCGCCGCGTGCGGCGTGCCAGTAGATCACCAGGTGCAGCACCCGGACGACGAGGTAGCAGGCGGCGAAGACCACCGGCCCGGAGAGCCCGCCGGGCAGGTCGTCGAAGGCCTCCGGAATGGTCACCGCGACCACGAACATGGCGGCCATGACCGCGAACAGGGCCACCCGGACGACGCCCTCGTCGGCCCGGACCGTGTTGCCGAGCCACGCGTAGCAGCACCAGCACCACCAGAGCAGGGCCAGCACCAGCAGGCCACGCAGCAACCCACGCCCGGTGAGGTCGTCGGCCATCAGGGCGGTCACCTGGGTGAGCGCGTAGACGAAGACCAGATCGAAGAAGAGTTCGAGCGGGGTCACGGTGGACCCCTCCCGCATGACCCGCATGCGCGGCGCGCGCCGCGTCGTACCACCAGTCACCACGGCGCACAGTCTGGCAGCCGCCCGCGGTGGAGGGCTTCGCGGCCGGCCCGCGTCCCGGGGTCAGGCGATGACGGCCGGTTCCCGCCACTGCGGTCGGCCGCCGCGGTCCAGGTCGTACCGGACGGCGGCGATCCGCCCGACCGCCTCGACGAGGTCGGCGGCGGGCAGGGTGAACGGCAGCCGCAGGAAGCGCTCCAGCGTGCCGTCCAGGCCGAACCGGGGACCGGGCGCCAGCCGTACGCCGACCTCCTCGCTGGCCCGGGCGAGCGCGCTGGAGATCGGGCCGTCGAGTTCGGCCCACAGGGTCACGCCGCCGTGCGGCACGGTGACCCGCCACTCGGGCAGGCGCTGGGCGAGCGCCGCCAGCAGCGCGTCGCGCTGGGCGGTGAGCTGCGCCCGGCGCGCGGCGACGATCGCCGGGGCGTCGGCGAGCAGGTGGACCGCGACCAGTTGGTCCAGCACCGGGCTGGCCATGTCGACGCCGACCCGGGTGGCGGCCAGCCGCTGCACCTGCGGGGCCGAGGCGCGGACCCAGCCGATCCGCAGGCCGCCCCAGAACGGCTTGCTCATCCCGCCGATGGTGACCACCCGGGAGTGCCGGTCGAAGCTGGCGGTCGGCGGGGGCAGCACCGTCCCGTCCAGGGGCAGGTCCACGAAGGACTCGTCGACGACCAGGTCGGTGCCGACGGCGTGCGCCGTGCCGACCACCCGCTCGCGCAGCGACGCCGGCATCAGGTGGCCGGTCGGGTTCTGGAAGTCCGGGATCAGGTACGCCAGCTTGGGCCGGGCCTGGCGGAGGCTGCCGAGCAGCAGGTCGGCGTCCCACCCGGGCTCGTCGACGGCGAGGCCGTGGGTGGTGATCCGGGCGCGCCGGGCGGCCAGCGCGGCCAGCGCGTTCGGGTAGCTGGGCGCCTCGACCAGCACGTTGCCGCCCGGCGCGAGCGACAGGCGCAGCACCAGGTCCAGCGCGTGCTGGGTGCCGTTGGTGACCATGATCTGGTCGGGCGAGGTGGGCAGGCCACGCTCGGTGTACGCACGGGCCACCGCCTCGCGCAGCTCGATGATCCCGGTCGGGTGGTAGCCGGCGCCACCCAGGTAGCGCGGCAGGTCCTCGGCGGCGGCCCGGGCGGCCGGCAGCAACTCCGGCGGGGCGGCGAGCGCGGCCACCCCGAGGTCGATCATGTCCCGGTCGTCCAGCGGGGTCCACAGGCCGGTGCTCGCCACCCGGTGGGTGCCCGGGAGCATGGTCCAGCTGCCGGCACCGCGCCGGCTGGCCAGGTGGCCGCTCTCCCGCAGCTCCCGGTACGCGGCGGTGACCGTGGTCCGGCTGATCTTCAGAGCCTCGGCGAGCTCCCGCTCGGCCGGCAGGCGTACGCCCAGCGGCAGCCGGCCGTCGGCGAGCAGGCCCCGCACGGCACCGGCCAGGGCGGCGTAGTCGGGGCTGCGGCGGCGGCCCGGAAGCGCATGCCACTGGCCGAGAAGCCGAGCCAATTGAGCACCCCGAACCTGACTCGTCATGGCCACCCCTCCGATATTGGCTCTTCCATCCCGCCAATTGGACCCTAGAGTGGCACGAGTGGCAGCAATTGGCAATCTCCGGCATCGTCCCGCGCGGCGGCTGACCCAGCTCTACGCGGGGCTCGTCCTCTACGGCGTGAGCATGGCCCTCATGATCAACTCCGGGCTGGGCCTCGACCCGTGGGACGTGTTCCACCAGGGCCTGGCCGAGCTGACCGGCCTCTCCTTCGGCACGGTCACCATCGTGGTGGGCGCGCTGGTGCTGCTGCTCTGGATCCCGCTGCGTCAGCGCCCCGGCCTCGGCACGGTGAGCAACGTCCTGGTGATCGGGCTGGTGGTGGACGCGACGCTCGCCCTGCTGCCGGCCGGCGGGCCGCTCGGCGTACGGATCGGGCTGCTGGCGGCCGGGATCGTGGCCAACGGCGCGGCCACCGGCCTCTACATCGGCGCCCGCCTCGGCCCCGGCCCCCGCGACGGCCTGATGACCGGCTACGTCGCCCGGCGGCCCGGCCGGTCGGTCCGGCTGGTCCGCACCGTCATCGAGGTCACGGTGCTGGCGCTGGGCTGGCTGCTCGGCGGGACGGTCGGCGTCGGCACGGTCGCCTACGCGCTCACCATCGGCCCGCTGACTCAGTTCTTCCTGCCGCTGTTCACCGTCCCCGAGCCGGCGGAGGTCGCCCCGGGCCGCGCCGAGCCGCTCCCCGCGACCTGACCGGTCCCGGCCCTCCTTGTGGCCGGCCCCTCCACGACACCTCGGCCGTGGGCGGCCTCGAACCCCTGTTCCGGGACGCCGGCGCGGCGTCGGTGTTCCCTTCGGCCGCCACGCCCGGCAGAATCCTGGCATGGGGGAGAACGGTTGGCGCTGGACCGATGCCTGGATCTTCGTCTCGCTGGTGATCGCCAGCGGTGCCGGCCGGCACCGCCGGGCGGCGTCCAGCCGCCGGCCCGAGGGCGTGCGCCTCGCCGACGTGCTCTCCACCGCCGACCACCTCAACCAGGCGATCCCCGAGCGGCACGAGGTGGAGGCGGCGGTCCGCCGCCTCGTCGGGGCCGGGCTGGTCAGCGTCACCGACGGCTGGTTCCGGATCACCGCCGACGGTGAGCGGCTCTGGCGCACCCGACCGAGCGCCGGGCTGGCCACGACGGTGGACACGGTGCAGGGCGTGCTCAGCCGGCGGCACACCCCGGTCAGCGCCGAGTGGCACCTCGACGAGGAGGAGCACGCCGCGGCCGTCCAGGAATACGTGGTGCGGTCGATCCCGGCACCCCGGCGCTCCCCGGAGAACCGGTCCCGCCCGGACTGACCCCGCCGACGACGACTCGGACCACGCGCAGGTCGGCCGGACCGGATGAACCCCTCCACGGGCGACCGGCCCGGGCGGTCAGCGGACAGGGTGGCCGGCTCCGCCCGGCGCGGCCGGGCCCGGTCAGCGGACGGGGTGGCCGGCTCCGCGCAGCGCGTCCTTGACCTCGGCGACGGTCAGCTCCCCGAAGTGGAAGACGCTGGCGGCGAGCACCGCGTCCGCGCCGGCGCCGACCGCCGGTGCGAAGTGCGCCACCTCGCCCGCGCCACCACTGGCCACCACCGGCACGTCGACCACCCGGCGCACCGCACCGATGAGTTCGAGGTCGAAGCCGGCCTTGGTGCCGTCGGCGTCCATCGAGTTGAGCAGGATCTCCCCCGCGCCCAGCTCGGCGCCCCGCCGGGCCCACTCGACCGCGTCCAGCCCCGTGCCGCGCCGGCCGCCGTGGGTGGTCACCTCGAAGCCGCTGGGCGTGGTGCCGGCCGGCGCGCGCCGCACGTCGAGCGAGAGCACCAGCACCTGCCGGCCGAACCGGTCGGCGATCTCGGCGATCAGCTCGGGGCGGGCGATCGCGGCGGTGTTCACCCCGACCTTGTCCGCGCCGGCCCGCAGCAGGGTGTCGACGTCGGCGACCTGCCGGATGCCGCCGCCGACGGTCAGCGGGATGAAGACCGACTCCGCGGTGCGGCGGACCACGTCGAGCATGGTGCCGCGGTCGCTGGAGGAGGCGGTGACGTCGAGGAAGGTCAGCTCGTCCGCGCCGGCCCGGTCGTACGCCGCGGCCAGCTCCACCGGGTCGCCGGCGTCGCGCAGGTCGAGGAAGTTGACCCCCTTGACCACCCGCCCGGCGTCCACGTCCAGACACGGGATCACCCGTACCGCCACCGTCATGCCGCGAGCCTATCCTTCCCGGTGACGGCGCTGACCGGCCCTGTGAGGCCGGCCACCGCCGTTGACAGGGGACCTGCTCCGCCGGAGGCGTCGGGAAGGTGCCCTTCCTCACACCCGGACGAGCATCTTGCCCAGGTTGTCGCCGCGCAGCGCTCAGCGGTCGCCGAGGTACGCCTCCACCTCCACCTCGACGAGGTGGTCCGGATCCAGCAGGCCGGCGACCACCACCATCGTGGCGGCCGGGCGGACCGCGCCGAAGACCGCGTTGTGGGCCCGGCCCACCTCGTCGGCGTACGCGCGGTCGGTGACGTACATCCGGGTGCGGACCACGTCACCGGGCGCCGCGCCGACCTCGGCGAGCGCGTCCAGGGCGATCCGCAGGGCCTGCGCGGTCTGCGCCGCCGCGTCCCCGACGTGGGTGACCACGCCGTCGACGGTGGAGGTGCACCCGGCGGTCCAGGCCAGGTCGCCGGCCCGGACCACCCGGGAGTAGCCGTACACGGCCTCCCAGGGGCCGCCGGAGCCGAGCCGGGTGGCGGTCACGCCGCAGCCAGGGTGTCCAGCGCCTGCGCGACGGTGAACGCGCCCGCGTAGAGCGCCTTGCCGGCGATCACGCCCTCCACGCCGATCGGCTCCAGGGTGGCCAGCGCCCGCAGGTCGTCCAGGGTGGAGACGCCACCGGAGGCGATCACCGGGGCGTCGGTGCGCGCGCAGACCTCGCGCAGCAGGTCCAGGTTCGGCCCGCGCATGGTGCCGTCCTTGGTGATGTCGGTGACCACGTACCGCGCCGCGCCGGCCTTGTCCAGCCGCTCCAGCACCTCGTAGAGGTCGCCGCCGTCGCGGGTCCAGCCCCGGGCGGAGAGGGTACGGCCCCGCACGTCGAGCCCGATCGCCACCCGGTCGCCGTACTCGCCGCAGATCCGGTCGCACCAGACCGGGTCCTCCAGGGCCGCGGTGCCGATGTTCACCCGGGCCGCGCCGGTGCCGAGCGCGGCCTGCAACGACTCGTCGTCCCGGATGCCCCCGGAGAGCTCCACCTTCACGTCGAGCTGGCGCACCACCTCGGCCAGCAGGTGCGCGTTGGAGCCCCGCCCGAACGCCGCGTCGAGATCGACCAGGTGGATCCACTCGGCACCGTCCCGCTGCCAGGCCAGCGCGGCCTCCAGCGGGTCGCCGTACGTCGTCTCGCTGCCGGCGGCGCCCTGCACGAGCCGGACGGCCTGGCCGTCGGCGACGTCCACGGCGGGCAACAGGGTGAGGCTCACGATGTCTTCTCCTCGAAGTCAGGTGCGACGGTCCAGGGCGATCACCACGATCGCCGGCAGTACGAGCAGCAACAGCACGACCAGCGCGATCCGCAGCGCCAGGTCGTCCACGAGCGACCAGATCAGGACCATCGCCGCCAGGGTCAGCAGCACGATCGCGGCCCGCTCGCCGCGGCTGTGCCGGGGCAGCCGGCCGGTACGCCGCCGCCGCAGCGCGGGCGTGATCCGGCGCACCAGCGCCCGCCGGCGCTCCCGCCGGGCCGCCCGCCGCTCCCGGACGACCCGTTCCCGGGCCGCCTCGGCCTCCCGGGCCGCCCGGCGACGGGCCCGCTCCTTGCTCACGGCGTGCCCGGCCGGCGGACGGAGGCGGACGGGCGCTCAGTCACCGGTCGGCAGCATAGCGAGCCAGTTGCCCAGCAGGGCGGCACCGGTGTCGGCGGACTTCTCCGGGTGGAACTGCGCCGCGCACAGCGCGCCCCGCTCCACCGCCGCCACGAAGTCGGTCTCGTGGTGGGCGGTGGTGACCGTGGCGCCGGCGGCGGCCAGCGCTCCCGGGTCGCCGACGGCGTACGAGTGCACGAAGTAGAACCGGCTGTCGGCGGGCAGCCCGGCGAAGAGCACCGACCCGGCCGACGCCGACACCGTGTTCCAGCCCATGTGCGGCAGGCGGTCGGCGGCCAGCCTCGTCACCCCGCCGGGGAGCAGCCCGAGGCCCTTCGTCACCACGCCGTGCTCGTCGCCGTGCTCGAAGAGCACCTGCATGCCGACGCAGATGCCCAGCACCGGACGCCCGGCGGCGACGCGCTCCGCGATCACCGGCCCGGCGCCGAGCGCCTCGATGCCGGCCATGCAGGCGGCGAACGCGCCCACGCCCGGCACCACCAGGCCGTCCGCCTCGGCGGCGGCGGTCAGGTCGTCGGTCACCGTCACGTCCGCGCCGGCGCGGGCCAGGGCCCGCTCCGCCGAACGCAGGTTGCCCGACCCGTAGTCGAGCACCACCACGTTGCTCATGCCGCCACCTCGCTTCGCCCGGTGGCGGCATGAGGCACCACGGCGCCGCACTGATGACTCGCTCGCTGACACTCGCTCATGCCGGCACCGCCCCGCCCCGGGGCGACGGCACGGGGCCGCGCCGCGGCCGGTCCGACGGGCCGCCGGCTCACGAGCCGTCCCCGGGCAGCAGCCAGAGCACGCCGCCGGCCGTGGCCAGCACGGCGAGCAGCGCGGTCACGACCACCGCGCCGCGCGGTGCGCCCTGCTTGTGCAGCGACCAGGTGCCGCCCACCAACACACCGGCCAGGATCAGCAGCAACGTCGGCAGGACCCCGCCCATCAGCTCCGCCCTCCGTCCGTGGCTGCGGGACTCCGCCGTGCCGCCTTCCTCGCGCCCATCAGAGAGCACCCTTCGTGCTGGGGATCGCGCCCGCGGCGCGCGGGTCGATCGCGGTGGCCTCGCGCAGCGCGCGCGAGACGGCCTTGAACTGCGCCTCCACCACGTGGTGGGCGTCCGGGTGCCCGCCTGGGCGGGCCGCCCGCAGCACGTCCACGTGCAGGGTGATCCGGGCCGCCTGGCCGAAGGACTCCCAGATGTGCCGGGTCATGCTGGTCGGGTAGACCGGCCCGATGTACGGCGCGAGCGCCGGCTCGTCGTGCACCACGTACGGGCGGCCGGAGAGGTCGACCGCGGCCCGGACGAGGACCTCGTCCATCGGGACGGTGGCGGAGCCGTACCGCCGGATGCCGGCCTTGTCGCCCAGCGCCTGGTCGAACGCGGCGCCCAGGGCGAGCGCGGTGTCCTCCATCGTGTGATGGGCGTCGATCTCCAGGTCGCCGACGGTGCGCACCGTCAGGTCGAAGCCGCCGTGCCGGGCGATCTGGTGCAGCATGTGGTCGTAGAACCCCACCCCGGTGCCGATCTCGGCACGGCCGGTGCCGTCGAGGTCGATCTCGACGAGGACCTTGGTCTCCTTGGTGATCCGCTCCACCCGGGCGGTCCGGCTCATTGTCTGCCTTTCGGTCGCGGCTGCGGGGCTCGCAGAGCTCACTCCTCGCGCTCCCACTAGATCTTCTCCATGGCGGCGAGGAAGGCGTCGGTCTCGGCGGGGGTGCCGGCGGTGACCCGCAGCCAGCCGGGCAGGCCGACGTCGCGGACCAGCACGCCGGCGTCGAGCAGGGTGCGCCAGGCGACGGCTTGGTCGCCCCCGACCTCGAACAGCACGAAGTTGGCGTCGCTGTCCGCGACCCGCAGCCCCCGGCCGCGCAGCTCCGCCACGATCCGGTCGCGCTGCTGCATGATCGCGGCCACCGTGCCGAGCAGGGCGTCGCGGTGCGCCAGCGCCGCCCGGGCCGCGGCCTGGGTCAGCGCCGAGAGGTGGTACGGCAGCCGGACCAGCTGCACCGCCGCCACCACCGCCGGGTCCGCGGCCAGGTAGCCCAGCCGGCCACCGGCGAACCCGAACGCCTTGCTCATCGTCCGGGTCACCACCAGCCGCGGGTGCCCGGGCAGCACCGCCAGCGCGCTGACCGTGCCGGGGCGGGCGAACTCGGCGTACGCCTCGTCGACGACCACCATGCCGGGCGCGACGTCCAGCACGGCGGCGACCACGGCCGGGTCGAGCGCCGTGCCGGTCGGGTTGTTCGGCGAGCAGAGGAAGACCACGTCCGGGGCGTGCGCGCGGACCTGGGCGACCGCCTCGTCGGCGGTCAGCCCGAAGTCGACGCCGCGCCGGGCCGGCACCCACCGCGTGCCGGTGCCGAGCGCCAGCAGCGGGTGCATCGAGTACGCCGGGGTGAAGCCGAGCGCGGTGCGCCCCGGCCCGCCGAACGCCTGGAGCAGCTGCTGCTGGATCTCGTTGGAGCCGTTGGCCGCCCACACCTGCTCGGCGGTGAGCCCGTGGCCCAGGTAGCCGGCGAGGTCGGCGCGCAGCGCCACGGCGTCGCGGTCCGGGTAGCGGTTGAGGTCGCGCAGCTCCGCTGCGAGGGCCTTGCCGATGGCGTCCACCACCGGCTCGGGCACCGGGTAGGAGTTCTCGTTGGTGTTCAGCCGCACCGCGACGTCGAGCTGCGGCGCCCCGTACGGCGTGAGCCCGCGCAGGTCGTCCCGGATCGGCAGGTCGTCGAGCCCGCTCACGCTGCCACCTCGCGTCGCCCGGTGGCGGCGTGCGGCCGGCAACGGCGGAGCCTGCTGGTGCGCGCGCTGCGCTCGCTCACGACGCCGTCCCCGGGAAGCGCACGCTGACCGCCTGCCCGTGCGCGGGCAGGTCCTCCACTCCCGCGAGGGTGACCACGTGCGGGGCCACCTCGCGCAGCGCCTCCTGCGAATACTCCACCAGGTGGATGCCGCGCAGGAAGGACTGCACGGAGAGCCCGGAGGAGTGCCGGGCGCAGCCGCCGGTGGGCAGCACGTGGTTGGAGCCGGCGCAGTAGTCGCCGAGCGACACCGGCGACCAGGCGCCGACGAAGATCGCCCCGGCGTTGCGCACGCGCAGCGCCCACTCGCGGGCGTCCCGGGTCTGGATCTCCAGGTGCTCGGCCGCGTAGGCGTCGACCACCCGCAGCCCGGCGTCGAGGTCGTCGACCAGGACGACGCCGCTCTGCTCGCCGGTCAGCGCGGTGGTGACCCGCTCGGCGTGCTTGGTGGCCGGCACCTGCCGGGCCAGCTCCCGCTCGACCGCGTCGACCAGCGCGACCGACGGGGTGACCAGCACGCTGGCGGCGAGGGGGTCGTGCTCGGCCTGGCTGATCAGGTCGGCCGCGACGTGCGCCGGGTCGGCGGTGTCGTCGGCCAGGATGGCGATCTCGGTCGGGCCGGCCTCGGCGTCGATGCCGACGACCCCGCGCAGCAGCCGCTTGGCGGCGGTCACCCAGATGTTGCCCGGGCCGGTGATCATGTCGACGGGGTCGCAGTGCGCGTTGCCCCCGGCGTCGACGGCCGCCCCGTAGGCGAGCATCGCGACGGCCTGCGCGCCGCCGACGGCGTAGACCTCGTCGACGCCGAGCAGGGCGCACGCGGCGAGCACCCGGGGATCGGGCAGGCCGCCGTTGTCCTTCTGCGGCGGGCTGACCACGACCAGGGAGCGGACCCCGGCCGCCTGGGCCGGCACCACGTTCATCACCACGGTCGACGGGTACATCGCCAGGCCGCCGGGGACGTAGAGGCCGACCCGGTCGACCGGCACCCAGCGCTCGGTCACCGTGCCGCCCGGCACCACCTGCGTGGTGTGGTCGGTGCGCCGCTGGTCGGCGTGCACCTTGCGGGCCCGCGTGATCGACTCCAGGAGCGCGGCGCGCACCCCGGGGTCGAGGCTCCCCTCCGCCTCGGCGATCGCCTCGCCGGGCACCCGCAGCACCTCGGGCGAGACCCCGTCGAACCGCTCGCTGGCCTCCCGGATCGCCGGGTAACCATGCTCCCGGACCGCCTCCACGAGCGGGCGGATCCTCTCGACGGCCACGGAGACGTCGAGCTGGGCACGGGGCAGCAGGCGGCGCGGGTCGCGGACGCCGCCGCGCAGGTCGATCCGGTTCAACACCCTTGCGAGTCTAGGCGGCCGGCCCGGACGCCGACCGCTGCCGCCCGTACGGCGGGACGGTGAGCCGGGACACGCCGCCGCGCCGGGATCGGGCTACCCTCGACGCGTGACTGCGCGGCTGCCGGTATTTCCGCTCGGGACGGTCCTCTTCCCCGGTCTGGTGCTGCCACTGCACATATTCGAGGAGCGCTACCGCGCCCTGGTCCGGCACCTGGTCGGGCTTCCCGAGGGCGCCCCACGCGAGTTCGGCGTGGTCGCCATCCAGGCCGGCTGGGAGGTCGCCCCCACCGCCCCGGACGGCCGGCCGGTGCCCGGCGGCGGCGACGTCACCCTGCACGAGGTGGGCTGCACGGCCGAGCTGCGGCAGGTCACCGAGCGCCCCGACGGGGGATTCGACATCGTCACGGTGGGCCGGCGCAGGTTCCGCGTCGCCGGCGTCGACCGTGAGGCCGCGCCCTACCTCACCGCCGAGGTGGAGTGGCTGCCCGAGCCGGACGGGCCGGACGAGGTCGCCGACCTGCTCGCCGCCCGGGTGATCTCGGTCTTCCGGCAGTACCTGGGGCTGATCCGGGCCGACCCGGAGGAGCTGTCCGAGCAGCTACCGGAGGACCCGACGGTGCTCTCCCACCTGGTCGCCGCGACGGCGGCGCTGACGGTGGCCGACCGCCAGCGGCTGCTCGCCATCGACGACACCGCCGCCCGGCTCCGCGCCGAGCTGCGGCTGCTCAACCGTGAGGCGGCGCTGCTGCGCCAGGTGCGGGCGGTTCCGGTGCCGCTGGCGGAGCTGGCCTCCCCGCCGACTCCCAACTGACCCCGGGCGCGCCGGGCTCGGGCTCCGGGCGCAGCGACGGCCAGCGGGACCAGCCCGCCAGCAGGGTGTACGTCACGGCCGCGCCGAAGGCGGGCAGCAGCAGGTTGCCGTGCGGCACCGGCAGCACGCCGAAGATCAGGTCGATCCCGCCGGCCCGCAGGTCCGCCGGCTTGCTGAAGGCCCGGCCGTCCGGGGCGGTCTCCAGCAGCCGCTGGTAGCCGGCCAGCCCGATCCGCCGGCCCACCTGCCAGGCGACCAGCGCCGCGCCGAACGCGCCGAGCACGGTGGCGAGCAGGCCGACGGGCCCCCGCACGCGGCGCAGCACGAACCACAGCGCGAGCGCGGCGAGCACCCCGAAGCCCAGCCCGAGCAGGCTGAACCAGCCGTCGGCGGCGACCGGCTGCTCCGGCTGCGGCTCGGCGTAGATCGCGCCGTCGGGGACCTTGAGCACCGGGGTGTCCGGGGCGAGCGCGGCCCAGAGCAGCCCGAGCG
Organism: Micromonospora sp. NPDC023814; assembly: GCF_040639595.1. Taxonomy (NCBI): domain Bacteria; kingdom Bacillati; phylum Actinomycetota; class Actinomycetes; order Micromonosporales; family Micromonosporaceae; genus Micromonospora; species Micromonospora sp. NPDC023814. The sequence continues at coordinate 169,350 of NZ_JBFAAF010000004.1, read as the reverse complement.
GCACCCCCAGGACGGTCAGCGCGAGCCCCGCGCCCGCCGCGAGCCGCACCGCCCGGCGACGCGGCAGCTCGGGCTCGGCGGGCGGGACCGGTTGGCCGACTCCGTAGGCGGCGCCCGGGTCGCCGTAGGGGAACGCGCCGGGGCCGTCGTACGGGCTCGCGGCGCCCGCTGGCGGCGCAGCGTACGGGCCGGCCTCCCGCGCGACGTACGGGCCGGCCTCCCGCGCGACCTGCTGGTCGACCTCCCGGGCGGCGTACGGGCCGGCGGGGGCGTCCTCGGCCGGGGCGGCGGGCTCCGCCGGGGCTGCCGGTGCCGGGGCGCCCGGCTCGTCGGGTCGGCGGCCGGGCCGGTCGGGTTCGGGGGTGTCCGCGCTCACCCCGTGATCCTCTCAGGCCGGGCTGCGGCGCGGGTGGCCGGTGGCGGCACACCCGCTCACCGGGCGAACGGTTCCAGCATCACCGCCGCGGCCTTCAGCCACGCCTGCCGGGTCTCCTGCTGGAGCTGCTGGTACTCGATCGAGGAGCCGGTCTCCAGCGCCGGGTCGTACGGCACGACGGCGACGGCGCGGGTGCGGGTGGCGAAGTGGCGCTCCAGGTCGTCCTGCAACGGGGAGCGGCCCGGCGTGGGGCAGGAGATCAGGGTGACCGCGTTGTCGGCCAGCTCGCCCATGCCCACCTCGTGCAGCAGGTCCAGCATCCAGTCGGCGCTGAACGCGGCGTCCTCGCGCGGCACCGTGGTCACCACGAGCTGGTCGGCCGCCTGCATGACGGTGCGCCAGTTGGCGCTCTCCACGTTGTTGCCGGTGTCCACGCAGATCACGTCGTGGGTGCGCCGCAGCAGCTCCAGCACCCGCCGGACGGTGAACTGGTCGAGCCGCTGGGCGAACCGGGGGCTCTCCTCGCCGGCCAGCACGTCGTACGAGCCGTCGGAGGCGTGCCGCAGGTAGTCGTCGAGGTGCTCCAGCAGCTCCGCACCCTCCTTGATCTCGATGTGCGCGAGGTCGCCGACCAGGTGCCGGATGGTGCGGGCGTGCCGGGCGCTGCCGGCGCGCAGCCCGAGGGTGCCGCGCAGCTCGTTGTCGTCCCAGGCCAGCACGCCCCGCCCGCGCACACTGCCGACGGTCGCCGCGGCCAGCACGGTGGCGGTGGTCTTGTGCACGCCGCCCTTGGGGTTGGCGAACGCGAGCACCCGCGGGGTGCCCAGGTCGCGGCGGAGCACCCCGGCGGCGCGCTCCAGCTCGCTCTCCGCCCCGCGCGGGCGCCACTCGACGCGGGCCGGGTAGCCCCGCTCGGCGACCGGGGGCGGGGCGGGCGGCGCCGCCGGGGGCGGCTGCTGGTAGGCGGGCTCGGGGCGGTAGCCGCCGTCGAGCAGGGGGGCGTACCGGGACTCGGCCGGCGGCGGTTCGTGCCGGTAGCCGTTGTCCAGCAGCGCGTAGCGCGACTCGACCGGCTCGTGCCCGCGCCGCTGCGTCGGCACGACGTGGGAGGGCTCGGGCCGGTGGGCCGGCGGCTCGCGGTGGTCCGGCTCGGCCGGGTAGCCCGGCTCCACCCGGTAGGCCGACTCGGCCGGGTCCACCCGGTAGGCCGGCTCGACCCGGTAGGTGGCCTCGGCCCGGTACCCCGCGTCGGCCGAGCGGCCGTACCCGGCATCGGCCGAGCGGCCGTACCCCACGTCGGCGGGGTGGCCGTACTCCGTGCCGTATGCGGCGTCGGCGGGGTGGCCGTACTCCGTGCCGTATCCGGCGTCGGCCGGGCGGCCGTACTCCGTGCCGTACCCCGGCGGGCCGGGCTCCGCGCCGTGCGGCGGCTCGGGGGCCCGCCCGATGGCTGGCACCCGCGCGGCGTAGCCGTTCCCCGACGACCGGCGCGGCAGCGGCTCGGGCGGGGCCGGCGGCACCTCACGCCGGTCGGTCTCGGCCTGCTCGGCCGGTCGACCGCCGTGCCGGGCCCGGTCGAGCAGCGCCCGCCACCGCGGTGCTGGTTCGGCCGGCCGTGCCCAGCCGGTCTCGCTGCCCTCCACGGCTCGCCCTCCCAGCACCATCGACGTCCGCCTGACAGGCTACGAACGAAACCCTATTCGGACCACACCCGTCCGCGCACCTTCGGTCCTGCCCACCGTCACCCGGCCGGCGCCCCGGTGCCGCCAGCGGCGGCGTCTGCCGAGGTGGGCGGGGTCGGCGACGGGATTCCGCCGGAGGCCGGGCCGGTCCGGACCGGTGACGAATCCGTCACCTCGGGTGCGGGTTCCGACGTTTCGCCCACCGGCGGGGTCGGGGGCGTGCCCCGGTCGCGTTCCCTCGTGGCCGTTCCCGCGACGAGGCCGGCGTCGGCCGGCGGGTGCGCGACCTCCCGCTGCTCGGGCAGCGGCGGCGTGAAGACGGTCCGGTCGAGCCGGGTGACCTCGGGTGCCGGGTCGACCGCCCGCACCCCGGGCCGGGCGGCCAGGCGGCGCAGGGCCACCGGCTCGGCGCGGACCACCGCCGCGTAGAGGCAGGCGCAGCCGGAGCGGTATGCGGCCGCCTCCGCCGCCGACACCTCGGCGCCGCTGTCGTACACCTGCCGCAGCTCGCGCTCGGCCTGCCCGCCGCCGGTCAGCGCGGCGGACCGGGCGCGGTGGTCGGCGGCCTCCCGCTCCTTGCGGGCGGCGACCTCGGCCATCCCGGCGACCACGTCGTCGGGCACCCGCTGCGCGGGCATGCGGACGATCTCGGTCTGCCGGTCGGCGAGCGGCACCCGCCCGAGGACGGCGGCGACCGGCACGTCGCCGAGGATCGCCGCCGCCCCCTGCGGGGTCAGGTAGGACGAGAGGGACACCAGGGCGTACGTCCCGTCGCCGGCCGCCGGGGCGGCGGGCGGCAGCGCGGCCAGGTCGGCGGTGGCGGCGCGGACGTAGCCGGGGATCGAGTCGCCGTGGGCCACCCCGACCCGGGTCACCTCGCCGACGGTGCGGTCACCGGTCGGGCGGTCGTCGCCGGACCACACGGCGGTGAGCAGCACGGCGGCGCAGGAGAGCAACGCGATCGTGGTGAGCACCCGCGGCCGGGCCGGACCGTCGCCGGGCCGGGTCACGGCGCCGGCCAGCCGGGGCAGCGGAGGCTGGTCCCATCGCCGTAGCGGGTCGCCGGCGCGCACGGGTGCGGTCCCCCTCGTCGGATCGTCTGGCGGTGGGACGACGCTCAGTCGCGGAGGATCTCGAGCGCCCGGCCCAGGTCGTCAGGGTAGTCGCTGACGAAGCGCACCTCGTCCCCCGTGCGGGGGTGCAGGAAGCTCAACGAGCGGGCGTGCAGCCACTGTCGGGCCAGGCCCAACCGGGCGGAGAGGGTGGGGTCCGCCCCGTAGGTGAGGTCGCCCACGCACGGGTGCCGCAGGGTGGAGAAGTGCACCCGGATCTGGTGGGTGCGGCCGGTCTCCAGCCGGACGTCGACCAGACTCGCCGCCGGGAACGCCTCCACCGTGTCGTAGTGGGTGATGCTCGGCTTGCCGCCGGAGACCACCGCCCAGCGGTAGTCGTGGGTGGGATGCCGGTCGATCGGGGCGTCGATGGTGCCCCGCAGCGGGTCGAGGTGCCCCTGCACCACGGCGTGGTAGCGCTTCTCGACCTCGCGGTACTTGAACGCCCGCTTCAGTGCGGTGTAGGCCTGCTCGCTCTTGGCCACCACCATGATCCCGGTGGTGCCCACGTCGAGCCGGTGCACCACGCCCTGCCGCTCGGCGGCGCCGCTGGTGGAGATGCGGTGCCCGATCGCGGCCAGCGCGCCGATCACCGTGGGACCGGTCCAGCCGGGGCTCGGGTGCGCGGCGACGCCGACCGGCTTGTCCACCACCACGATGTCGTCGTCGGCGTGCACGACCCGCAGCCCGGGGACCGCCTGCGGCACCACGGTGGGCGGGGCGGCCGGGGCGGGCAGGGTCACCTCCAGCCAGGAGCCGGCCCTGACCTTGTACGAGTTGGCCCGGACCACCCCGTCGACCAGCGCGTCGCCGGCGTCGACCAGGGCCGCGGCGGCGGTGCGGGAGAGCCCGAAGAGCCGCGACACCGCCTGGTCGAGCCGGGTGCCGTCGAGACCGTCGGGCAGGGGCAGGGAGCGGTGGTCGCCGCCGGCGGCGAAGGCGGAGGTCATGCCCGCTCCCGCTGCCCCGCGTCGGCCGGCGCCGTCGCCTCGGTGGCCCCGTCCTTGCCGACCCGGCTGCCGTCGCGCTGGCGGCCGGTCAGCTCCAGCACGACGGCGAGCACCACGCCGCAGACCAGGGCGCTGTCGGCCAGGTTGAACACCGGCCAGACCCGGCCGTACGGGTCGAAGAGGCTGACCATGTCCACCACGTGCCCGACGAACCAGCCCGGGGCGCGGAAGATCCGGTCGGTGAGGTTGCCCAGCGCCCCGCCGAGCACCAGGCCGAGCGAGATCGCCCAGGGCAGCGAACGCAGCCGCAGGGCCATCCAGAGGATCCAGCCGACCACGCCGAGGGTGATCAGCGGGAAGACCCACGTGTGGTCCGCGCCGATGCTCCAGGCCGCACCGCTGTTGCGGGTCAGGGTGAGGTAGACCGCGCCGCCGAGCAGCTTGACCGGCTCGCGGTCGGACAGGGTGAGCAGGGCGAGGTGCTTGGTGACCAGGTCGGCCACGAGGGCGGTCAGCGCGACGCCGAGCAGGATGGTGACGGCCCGGCGGCGGGGCGTGCCGCCTCCCGGCTCAGCGCTGCCGGACCCGGCGGGCGGTGCTTCGGACATCTGCTCCCCATCGACGCTCGCGGCGGCGCTCGCGCGCCGCCTCCCATGGCCGCCGGGGAGCGGGCCTCAGCGCCGCTCCTCCAGCTGCTTGCACGTCACGCAGAGGGTGGCCGACGGGAACGCGGCGAGCCGCTCCACCGGGATCGGGTTGCCGCACCGCTCGCACCAGCCGTAGCCACCCTCGTCGAGCCGCTCCAACGCCCGCTCGACCTGCGTGATCCGTTCCAGGATGCTGTTGGCGAGTGAAATCTCCTGCTCGCGTTCGAACGTCTTCGTCCCGGTGTCGGCCTGGTCGTCCCCGGCCGAGTCGGTCAGCCGTTCGCGCTGCAGCTCGGTGATCTCGCTCAGCGTCTGATCGTACTCGGCACGCAACTCGTCACGCCGCGCCGCCAGGGCCGCCCGGATCTTCTCGGTCTCCGCCGCGCTGCGGGTGGCCTTCGCCACCGGCTTGCGGCCGGCGGTCCTGGTCTCGGCTGGCTTCGCCATCGTCGCTCCCTCGGCCGCGGAACCGCGGCGGACCGCGGCGCCTGGACAGGGGCCACCGACATCGGCGCCCCAGTACAAAAGGGGCGCGCGGCGACGTGGCCGCGCACTCCGGAGATTCGCAAGAATACGGAACGTACAGGCGTCCGACAACGTGCCGCTCCGACGCACCGCCGCTCGACCCCGAGTCGTACCTTATCGGGGCAAAAGGAACGCTAGCAGATCAACCGTCGCGATCCTCGCCGTACTCGCCAAACCAGCGGGCCAGCCGGCCCCGCCGGCTGACCGCCCGCAGCCGGCGCTCCGCCTCGTCGCGCACCCCGGCGGTCGCCACGATCAGCAGGCTGTCGCCGGTCTTCAGCCGGAAGTCCGGGCCGGGCACGACGCCCGCCCCGTCCCGCAGCACCAGCGTCACCGAGGCGCCCAGCGGCAGCCGCAGCTCGTCGACGTGCACCCCGGCCAGCCGGGAACCGGGCGGCACCTCCACCTGGAGCAGGTCGGCGCGCATCCGTTCCAGCGGGGCGGTCTCCACCCGGATCTCCGCTGCCTCGGCCGGGGCGGTCACCCGCAGCCGGCGGGCCACCGGGGCGAGCGTTCCGGTCTGCAGCAGCGTGAAGATCACCACCAGCACGAAGACCGAGTCGAAGAGCCGGTCGGCGCCGGGCACCCGCTCCGACAGCGGGATGGTGGCGAGCACGATCGGCACCGCGCCGCGCAGCCCCGCCCAGGACAGGAACGCCTGCTCGCGCAGGCCGAACCGGAACGGCAGCGCGGACGCCGCCACCGACAGCGGCCGGGCGAGCAGCACCAGCGCCAGCCCGGCGACCACCGCCGGCAGCACCGCCGAGCCCAGCCGGCTCGGCGTGACGAGCAACCCGAGCAGCACGAACAGCCCGATCTGCGCCAGCCAGGCCAGCCCGTCGGCGAAACCGAGGATGGCCTGCCGGTGCGGCAGCCGGGCGTTGCCGAGGATCACCCCCGCCACGTAGACGGCGAGAAAGCCCGAGGCGTGCAGCACCGCGCCGGCGCCGTAGGCGAGCACGGTCAGCCCGACCGCCGCGATCGGGTAGAGCCCCGCCGACGGCAGGGCGGCGTGCCGCAGCGCCCACCGCCCGCCGACGCCGGCCGCGAAACCGACGGCCGCGCCGACGCCCAGCTCGTAGCTCACCAGGGCGGTCTCGTACCACCACGGATGGGTGATCCCCTCCCGGGACAGCAGCACCACCAGCAGCACGACCGGGGCGTCGTTCATCCCCGACTCGGCCTCGAGGGTCGCCACCAGGCGGGGCGGCAGGCGCAGCCGGCGCAGCGTGGCGAAGACCGCGGCCGCGTCGGTGGAGGAGAGCACCGCCCCGTAGAGCAGCGCCAACCGCCAGTCCAGCCCGAGCAGCAGGTGCACGGCGAGGCCGACGACCAGGATGCTGACCAGCACGCCGACGGTGGAGAGCAGGGCGGCGAGCCCGAGCACCGGGCGCAGCGTGCTCCACCGCGCGGTCAGCCCGCCCTCGGCGATGATCACGATGAGCGCGCAGAAGCCGAGGGTCCGGGTCAGCTCGGCGTCGTCGAAGCGGATGCCCAGCCCGGCCTCGCCGATGGCGACGCCGAGGGCCAGGTAGACCAGGAGGCTCGGCACCCCGAGCCGGGTGGACAGCCGCACCGCCCCGACCGCCACCAGCAGCACCGCCGCGCCGAGCAGCAGCGCGAGATCCAGCCCCGGCGTCACGGGTGCCCGACCCGGGCGTACGTCACCCGGCGGCCCCGTCGCGCAACCGGCGCAGCGCCTCGGTCAGCTCCGGTGCGGGACCCTCGACCAGGAAGAGCTTGTCGCGGCTGGCCGCGCCCGCCCGCAGGGACACCGCAGCCGGTCGGACGCCCAGCGCTCCGGCCAGCGCCCGCCGGGCCGCCTCGGTGGCCCGGCCGTCCACGGCCGGCGCGTTGACGGCGACCACCAGCGCGGGCCCGTGCGGGCCGTCGAAGCGGCCGCCGACGCGGGCGCGGGCGGAGCCGGGCTTCACCCGGACCGCCACGGTCAGCGTGTCGTCCACCGGAGCCGGGCCGCTCAGAGCCGGCCGGCGTCGGCGAGCAGGGCGGTGTTCGGCGCGCAGTGGGCGCACGGGGTGAAGCCGAGCTCGACGGCCTCGCCGACCGGCAGCGACTCGTGCTCGCGGCCCACGAGGTGGGCGCACCCGGCGAGGTGGTAGCGCGGACGCCCGTCGACGACCCGCACCTCGGCGTCGAGGCGGGCCACCCGGGCGGCGTCGGCCGGCGTGACGTCCTGCGCCGCGGGCTCGTCGTCGTACGCCCCGACCGCGCCGGGCGCGGCGCCCCGGGAGCCGACGTCGGCCACCGGTGGCTCGGGCGGTTGCCGCCACCCGGTGCCGCCGGCGTCGACCGTCGGAGGGACGTGCTGGACGGGGATCTCCGGCTCCACGGGCGGCCCGTACGCGAAGGCCGGACCGGCCGGCCGGGTCGCCGTGCGCGACGGCCGCTCCGCCGCCAGCCGGTCGCCGGCCGCCTGGCGGGCGCCCACGACCAGCGCGACGGCGGCCAACAGACTGGCCGCGATGGAGACGACGAGAAGGACGCTGGAGCCACCGGCCAGGCCGGCCACCAGCAGCACCACCGCGACGAGGATGAGCAGGAGACTCGCGACTATCACGGCTCACCCCCGCCGCGTCGTGCCGATGAGGCGAGGTCGGCGACCGTCGCGGTGACGACGGCCGCCGACCGGTGGTCAGCGACCAGATTCGAGGGCGCCGGAACGACCGCCGCCGTAGGAGCCGGCGAGACCGGCTGCGGCGAGCCCGTTGCCGCCGGCGGCCCGGCTGCCCTCGCCACGGGTCATCTCGACCTCCAGGCCCTGGCCACGGCCGTCGAGGTCACGCAGCTGGCTCTCCAGGTAGGCCTTCAGGCGGGTGCGGTACTCGCGCTCGAACTGCTTGAGCTCCTCGATGTGCTTCTGCAGCGCGGTGCGCTTGGCGTCCAGGCCGCCCATGGCCTCCTGGTGCCGCTGGCGGGCGTCGCGCTCGAGGGCGTCGGCCTTGGAACGGGCCTCGCGGGTGACCTCCTCGGCCTTGGAACGGGCCTCGGAGAGCAGCTGGTCGGCCTCGCGACGGGCGTCCGAGACGTGGTCGTCGGCCGTCCGCTGGGCCATCATCAGCACCCGCAGCGCCTGCTGCTCGCCGTCACCGGTCACCGCCGGCCCGCCGGCCGTACGGACCTGCTCCAGCTCCGCCTGCATCGCCCGGGCGGCCTGCTCGGCCGCCGCCTTGTCGCGCTGCACCCGGTCGAGCTGGGCCTTGACGTCGTTGAGCTCCGCCGCGAGACGGGCGTCGCCGCCGGGGCCGGCGGGGGCGCCGCCACGGCCGCCGCGCTCCACCTGGGCACGCAGCTCGTTGTTCTCCTCGATGAGACGGGCAAGCTCGCGCTCGACCTCGTCCAGGAAGGCGTCGACCTCCTCCTCGTCATACCCCCGCTTGCCGATCGGCGGCTTTTTGAAGGCGACGTTGTGGACGTCGGCCGGGGTCAGCGGCATCGAAACTCCTCGGGTCAGTTGCGGCCGCGAAAGCGCGTCGATCGTCAGGTGGTCCTGTCGATCGACGGCCCTAACACGAACTCCATCAGCACGAACAGGATAACCAGGAGCACAAGTGAAGCCAGGTCGATGCTCACGGTACCAATTCGCAACGGAGGGATCACACGCCTCAACGCGTTGAGGGGGGGATCAGTGACGCTCCACACGATTTCCAGACCCACCGATGCCCCGCGGGCCGGCTGCCAGCGCCGACCGTACTGCAGGACGGCGCTCAGGACGAACCGGGCGAGCAGGGTGATGAGGAAGATGTAGAGCACCAGATACAGCACTTGCAGCACGATCGACAACACGACAGGCGACGTCCCTCGGGTCGGGCGGGGCTAGCTCAGGCTGAAGAAGCCGCCCTCGGCGATCTTGGCCTTGTCCTCCGCGGTGACCTGGACGTTGGCCGGTGAGAGCAGGAACACCCGATTGGTCACGCGCTCGATCGTACCGCGCAGGCCGAACGCGAGCCCGGCGGCGAAGTCGACAAGTCGACGCGCGTCCGCCTCGTCCATCTCGGTGAGGTTGATGATCACCGGGACGCCGTCGCGGAAGTGCTCGCCGATGGTCCGCGCCTCGCGGTAGGTGGTGGGGTGCAGTGTGGTGATCTGGTAGCGCTGCTCCTCCTCGGCCACGACCGCCCGCTCACGCGGCTGCGCCTGCGGCGCCAGGGCCAGGTTGTCGCGGGTGTGGTAGGTCAGCGCCCCGGAGGTCTCGCCGGCATTCGACCGGGTGATGGAGCGGACGCTGGACCGCTCGGCCCGCTCCGGGCGGTCGCCGTCGGCCCGCTCGGCCTCGGCCGCCCGGGAGGCGACCCGCTCGGAGAGCCGGCCGCGGTCGCCGAGGCGGGACCGGGGCGCCGGCGGCTCCTCGGCGTCGTCCTCCTCGTCGTCGGCGAACTCCTCCGAGTACCGGCTCTGCCGGTAGCGCGAATCGCGGTAGCCACCCTTGTCGTAGCCACCGTCGTCGTAGGCCCGCTCGTCGTCCTCTTCGACCAGACCGAGCCAGACCCCCGCCTTGCGCAGTGCACCCATCCCGCGCCCTTCCCGTCCGCCGTGCGGCACGCGCCCCCGTGCCGTGTCGCCTTGTCGCGAGTGGAACACTTTCTGCCCACCGGACCGGACCGGCAATCCCCTGGCGCGCGATTCGCGTCGCACGCCACGACCCCCGACAACGGGATGCCGCTCCTTCAAACAACACGCATGTAATTTGCTTCTCTCGCGGTCAGGCTACCGCAGCGTGGGACGCATTCCGAGCAACGCGCTGCCCACGCGGACATGTGTCGCGCCGTACCGGATCGCGATCTCCATGTCTCCGCTCATGCCGGCGGAGAGGGCGGCGGCTCCCGGATGGAGCGTCCGGAACCCGGCGGCCACCTCGGCCAGCCGGGCGAACGCCCGCTCCGGCTCCCAGCCCAGCGGCGCCACCGCCATCAGGCCGGTCAGCCGCAGGCCGTCCGCGCCGGCCACCGCCTCGGCCACCGGGCCGAGCCCGGCGTCCGGGTCGGCCGAGTCGGGCAGCGCCCCGCCCCGGCCGGTGGCCCCGTCGATGCTGACCTGGACCAGTACGTCCAGCGGCCGGTCCCGGCCCGCCGCCGAGGCCGCGTCCAGCGCCCGCGCCAGCCGGACGCTGTCGACCGAGTGCACGACGTCGGCGTAGCGGACCACCGACCGGGCCTTGTTGCGCTGCAACTGCCCGATGAGGTGCCACCGGGGCGTCACCCCGGCCGCGGCCACCTCGGCCGCCTTGGCGGACGCCTCCTGGTCCCGGTTCTCCCCCACGTCGGTGACGCCGAGCCCGGCCAGGGCCACCACGTCCCCGGCCGGGTAGGTCTTGGTCACCGCGATCATCGTGACCTCGGAGGTGTCCCGTCCGGCGTCGGCGCACGCCTGCGCGATCCGGGATCGTACGTCGGCCAGGCCGGCCGCGAGTTCGGCGCGCCGGTCCGGGCGCACCGTGGCTGGGCTGTCGGTCATCGGCGGGGCTCAGGAACCGTTCTTGAGGAAGTCGGGCACGTCCACGTCGTCGAAGAGCACCCGGCGCGGCGACTGGGTCGGCGCCGGCATGGTCGGCGGGGGCGTGACCGGCGTGCTGGGCTGGGTGGGTTGGTTCTGGTTGGGCTTGCGGCCCGACTCGGCGGCCTTGTACGCCGGCGCGCCGCCGTCGAAGCCCGCCGCGATGACGGTGACCCGCACCTCGTCGCCGAGGGCGTCGTCGATGACCGCGCCGAAGATGATGTTGGCGTCCGGGTGGGCCGCGTCGGTGACGAGCTGGGCCGCGTCGTTGATCTCGAACAGGCCCAGGTCCGACCCGCCGGCGATGGAGAGCAGCACGCCGCGGGCGCCGTCCATGCTCTGCTCCAGCAGCGGGCTGGAGATGGCCGCCTCGGCCGCCTCGACGGCGCGGTTCTCGCCGCGGGCGCTGCCGATGCCCATCAGCGCGCTGCCCGCGCCGCTCATCACGCTCTTGACGTCGGCGAAGTCCAGGTTGATCAGACCCGGCGTGGTGATCAGGTCGGTGATGCCCTGGACACCGGAGAGGAGCACCTGGTCGGCGGTGCGGAACGCGTCCATCATGCTGATGTTGCGGTCGCCGAGCGCCAGCAGCCGGTCGTTGGGAATGACGATCAGCGTGTCGCACTGGTTGCGCAGCTCGTCTATCCCGGACTCGGCCTGCACCTGACGGCGCTTGCCCTCGAAGGAGAACGGCCGGGTCACCACGCCGATGGTCAGCGCGCCGAGCTTGCGCGCGATGTTCGCCACCACGGGCGCCCCGCCGGTGCCGGTGCCGCCGCCCTCGCCGCAGGTCACGAAGACCATGTCGGCGCCCTTGAGCACCTCCTCGATCTCGTCGCGGTGGTCCTCGGCGGCGTTCTTGCCGACGTCGGGGTTGGCGCCCGCGCCGAGCCCACGGGTCAGCTCGCGGCCGACGTCGAGCTTGACGTCGGCGTCGCTCATCAGCAGCGCCTGCGCGTCGGTGTTGATCGCGATGAACTCGACGCCCTTGAGCCCAACCTCGATCATCCGGTTGACGGCGTTGACGCCGCCGCCACCGATGCCGACGACCTTGATGACCGCCAGGTAGTTGTGCGGAGGTGTCATCTCCGGTCCTTTCCCTTCGAGATTGGCATGGGCCGACCGGGTACGGCTTGGCCAGACCAGCGGTCGACGACAGCTGTCACCAGCGAGGATCAGGATTAAACCCTCACCCTCTACTAGAGGCTTACAGTTATGTCAACCACTGATCCCCTTCGGGGCAACGTAAGCGCACCCACGCCGTGAGCCAAGGACCCGCCCGGCGTGTCGCCGCGGGAGCGGGACGGGTCACGTCGCCCGGTGGGACCGAGCTGCCGGTCACCGCAGGGTCACCACGTCCGGGGCGCTCACGTCGATGGTGTCGGCCTTGCGGTCGAGCAGGGCGGTGGCGACCCGCGCCTTGTCCGCGCCCCGGGTCGCGTCACCCCAGACCACCACCCGGTCGTCGCGCAGCCGGAGCTTGATCCGGGCCAGCCCCTCGACGGTCACGTCCACCAGCCCGGCCCGCAGCTCCGGGGTGAGCACGGCGAGCACCTCCAGGGCGGCCCGGGTCGCCCCGTCGTCCGGCCCCGGCTCGGCGAGCCGGACCACCGGCAGACCGTCCGGCTGCCGGGGCAGGGTCCGGAACACCACGCCCGCCGCGTCGATCACCACGAACTGTTCGCCGCGCGGCACCGCCGCCACGCCCGTGCGCTCGGTCACCCGGACCACCAACGCGTCCGGCCAGTCCCGGGTGACGACCGCCCGCTCCACCGCCGGCAGTCCGCCGACCCGCCGCGCGATGGCGGCCAGGTCGGCCCCGGCCAGCGGGGCCCCGTCGGGCACCGCCGCCGCGTCACGCACCTGCACCGCGCTGACCAGCTCCGCGCCCTCGACCCGGACCTCGCGCACCCCGAACAGACCGGTGCCGAGCAGCGCCCAGGCGACCAGCCCGGCCAGGCCGAGCACGCCGGCCGCGATCGCCCACGGCAGCGCGGCCCGCATCCGGCGCTGCCGGGCGCGGGCCATGAACCGCCGGGTCGAGGCGGGAACCGCGTCGCTGCCGGCCCGGACCAGCTGCCATCGGCGCACCGGTCCGCGCCGGCCACCGCCGTCCGCGCCGGTGGTGCGCCCGCGCGCCGGACCGGGGCTCATCCGGCCGCGGGCGCCGCGCCGTCCGGGACCGCGCCGCCGACGCCGGGAACGGTGCCGCCGATGGTCGTCGCACCGCCGGCCTCGCCGCCGGGCGTCGTGCCCGCCGGCGCCGCCGGATCGGCGGTACGCGCCGACAGCGCGTCCAGCAGTTGGTCCCCCATCAGCGAGATCGGCGGGGCGCCCATGGTCACCACGACGTCACCGGGGCGGGCCCGCCGGGCCACCTCGGCCGGCGCCGCCTCCCACGAGTCCACGAAGACCTTCCGTTCCGCCGGCAGCGGCACGGCCTCGACCAGCGCCGCCGAGCCCTCCCCCGGCTGGCGCAGCTCGCCCGGGCCGAAGACCTCCAGCAGCACCAGCTCGTCGGCGATGGCCAGCGCCTCGGCGATCTCCGTCTGGAGGTCGCGGGTGCGGTAGAGCCGGTAGGGCTGGAACACCACGATCAGTCGGCCGTCCCCGGCCACCTCGCGCAACGTCTGCAGCGCCAGCGTCATCGAGGTCGGGTGGTAGGCGTACTCGTCGTAGACCAGCACGTCGTCCGCGACGCCCTTGCGCTCGAAGCGCCGCCGCACGCCGGGGAACGCCGCGAGCGCGGCCTCGGCCGCCTCCAGCGGCAGCCCCAGCAGGTACGCGGCCAGCACCGCCGAGGCGCTGTTGAGCCCCATGTGCCGCCCCGGCACCGGCAGCCGGAACTCGCCCAGCGACCGGCCGTCGATCTCCGCCAGGTAGCGGACCCCCCGGGCCGAGGAGGCGACCTCGGTCAGCCGCAGGTCGGCGTCGGCCGCCTCGCCGTACGTGTGCACCCGCCGGCCCTCCGCGCGCAGCGTCTCGGCCAGCCGCCGCCCGCCCGGGTCGTCGGCGCAGGTGATGATGAAGCCGTCCGGGTCGGTGAGCCGGGCGAACTCGGCGAAGGCCGCCTCCAGGTTGGCCAGGTCGCCGTAGGTGTTCAGGTGGTCGGCCTCGACGTTCGTGATGATCGACACGTACGGGCGGTAGATCAGGAAGGAGCGGTCGCTCTCGTCCGCCTCGACCACGAAGTACTCGCCCGTGCCGTGGTGGGCGCCCGAGCCGACCTCGGAGATCTCCCCGCCGATCACGAAGGACGGGTCCTGCCCGGCCTGCTGGAGCACCATCGTGACCATCGAGGTGGTGGTGGTCTTGCCGTGCGTGCCGGCTACCGCCACCGTCCGGCGGCCGGTCATCGCGGCGGCCAGGGCCTCGGAGCGGTGCAGCACGCGCAGGCCGCGCCGGCGCGCCTCCACCATCTCGAGGTGGTCCTGCGGGATCGCCGAGGAGTAGACGACCGTGTCGACGCCGTCGAGGTTGGACGCCTCGTGGCTCATGTGGATGGTCGCGCCGAGAGCGCGCATGCCGGCCAGGGACGGCCACTCCCGCAGCTCGCTGCCGGAGACCGGGATGCCCCGGGTGAGGAAGAGCCGGGCCAGGCCGCTCATGCCGACCCCGCCCACCCCGATCAGGTGGATCGTGCCCAGGTCCTCCGCGGTGAGCGTGCCTGCCGGGGTGAACTGTGCGGTGTTCATGACGGGAACCTTCCGGTCGCGGCGGCGCGGGCCTCGGGGCGGACGGGCCGCGCCCTCATCGGGCCACCGCCTCGTAGACGAAGTTGAGCAGCGCCTCGTCGCCGTCGCGGCGCCCGTAAGCGGCTGCGGCGGCGCCCATGGCGGCGAGCCGGTGCGGGTCGCGGATCAGCGGGATGACGGTCCGCTCGACCCAGTCGGGGGTCAGCTCGGCGTCGTCGACGAGCAGCCCGCCGCCGGCCTCCACCACGGGCAGCGCGTTGCGCTTCTGCTCCTGGTTGCTGTGCGGGTAGGGCACGTAGATGGTGGGCAGCCCGATCGCGGCCACCTCGGCGCAGGTCATCGCCCCGCCCCGGCCCAGCATCAGGTCGGCGGCGGCGTAGCCGGCCTCCATCTCGGACAGGTACGGCAGCGTCACGTACGGGACCGGCAGGTCGGTGGGGACCGGCACCGGCTCGTTGCGGGCCCCGATCACGTGCAGCACCTGCACCCCGTTGCGGGCGAGTTCCTTGGCCGCCCCGGCGACCGCGAGGTTGATCGAGCGGGCGCCCTGCGAGCCGCCGGCGACGAAGAGCACCGGCAGGTCGGGACGGAGCCCGAAGTGGGCCCGCGCCGCGTTGCGCATGGCGACCCGGTCCAGGCCGGCGATGCCCCGGCGCAGCGGCACGCCGACGACCCGGGCGTCGCGCAGCGCCTCGGCCTGGGCGGGCTGGTGCGGGAAGCCGACGGCGACGTGCTTGGTGAACTTCATGCCGAGCCGGTTGGCCACGCCCGGCGGCACGTTCACCTCGTGGATGACGATCGGCAGCTCGCGCCGCCAGGCCGCGAGGTAGGCCGGCACGGAGACGTACCCGCCGAAGCCCACCACCACGTCGGCGCGCACCTCCTCGATCACCTTGCCCGCGGCGCGGGCCGCGGTCCACATCCGGCCCGGGGTCTTGACCAGGTTCATGTTGACCGACCGGGGCAGCTGGTACGCCGGGATCTGCCGCAGGTCGTAGCCCTGCGGCGGGATCAGCTCGTTCTCCAGGCCCTTCGGGGTGCCCAGGCAGGTGATCCGGACGCCGGGGTCGTGTCGGCGCAGGCAGTCGGCGAAGGCGAGCAGCGGGTAGATGTGCCCCCCGGTGCCACCTCCCGCGAGCACCACCGAACGCAGCGGACCCATCAACGTCTCCTCTCGTCCGCCGACCCGCGCCGGGTCCGGGCGAGCCGGACGCCGCGCGGTGCGGCCTGGTCGTCGGGCCGCCGCTCCCGCGACCGGGGCACGGACCCTCGGGCAGCCGGGGGCGACGCCGGGCGGCGTCGCCGCCCGGGAAGCGGCGGCAACGGGGCCCAGAGTAGTCGGACCCATCGGGCCGGCGGACGGGCATGCAGCGCTCTGGCGGCGTCGGGTTCGGCGCGGGCGAAGGAGGCGAGCATCCCGATCGCGGCGAGCGTCACGACCAGGGCGCTTCCGCCGTCGGAGATGAACGGCAGCGGCAGGCCGGTGATCGGCAGCAGCCCGACCACCCCGCCGATGTTGATCACTGCCTGGCTGACCAGCCAGGTGGTCGCCGCGGCGGCGGCGAGCCGGCGGAACGGGTCCTCGACGCGCCGGGCGATGCGCAGCCCGGTGTAGGCCAGCACGGCGAACAGGCTGAGCACCACGACGCAGCCGATCACGCCCAACTCCTCGGCGATGATCGCGAAGATGAAGTCGTTGTGCGCCTCCGGCAGCCAGCCGAACTTGAGGCTGGACTTGCCGAGCCCCACGCCGAACCAGCCGCCGTGCTCGATGGCCAGCCGCCCCTGGTAGATCTGGAGGCAGCCGTCGAGCTTGCAGTCCTGCGGGTCGGGTGGGTTGAAAAACGACATCAGCCGGGCGAAGCGGTAGTTCTGCTCGCCCCGCTCGCCGGAGCCCGCGCCGAGGGAGGCGACAGCGATCAGCAGGCCGACGCCGAGCAGCCCGAGCACGGAAAGGGTGCCGAAGACGCGCATCCGCACCCCGGCCGCCCAGAGCAGCCCCACCACCACGGCGAGCAGGCAGAGCATCGTGCCCAGGTCGTTGTAACCGACCAGGACGAAGAGCAGGCCGACGACCGGGAAGAGCGGGGTGGCCAGCTCGCGCCACCAGCCCAGCGCGGCGCCCTTGCGGGCGATCACGTGCGCCCCCCAGAGCACCAGGGCGAACTTCGCCAGCTCCGAGGGCTGCACCTGGATGCCGCCGACGAAGAGCCACAGCAGCCGGGCCTCGATCGGGCCGATCCGGGCGGAGTCCTGGCCGGTCAGCCGCGCGTACGCGAGCAGCAGGTTGAGCACCAGCAGCAGGCCGACGGCGGTGAACAGCAGCGGCCGGCCGAGCACCCGGTAGGTCTTCGCCGGCAGCCGCTGGCAGGCCCAGAAGGCGACGATGCCGATCACCGCGAAGATCGCCTGTTTGGTGAGCGCGGCGAAGGCGTTGCCGCCCTGGGCGTACTCGCGGACGCTGGTCGCGGAGAAGACCATCGTCAGGCCGATCAGCAGCAGCAGCCCGGCGCTGGACAGCAGCAGGTAGTAGGAGGCCAGCGGGCGGTCCAGCAGGCCGCGCAGCGCGGCCAGCCCGCCTGCGGCGTCCACCCCGCGCAGCGCCCGGCCGCCGGCCTCGTCCGGCCCGCGCGTCGCGGCGGGCGCGTCGCGCGTACGGGTGGCTCCGGGTGACCGCCGGGGCGTCGTCTCTGTCGTGCCCTCGATGCCTCTGCCCTCCCCCACGCAGACCATCATCGCGGTTTCCCGGGGTCGCCACCGGCGCAACCGGCCGGTCGGCGTGTCGGGCTTGCGCGCGGCGACGTGCGCCTCCCCCCTGCCGGACACGGCGCGGGGCCCGGGCGACGCGCCCGGGCCCCGCGGCGGGACCGACCGGTCGGCTCAGGTCATGTTGGCGAGGAACTCGCTGTAGAAGAGCCCGAGCGCGATGGCCACGCCGATGCCGGCGATGATCCAGAACCGGACCACGATGTTGACCTCGCTCCAGCCGGCGAGTTCGAAGTGGTGCTGCAGCGGTGACATCCGGAACACCCGCTTGCCGGTGGTACGGAACGAGATGATCTGGATCACCACGGACATCGTGATGATCACGAAGAGGCCGCCGATGATCGGCAGCAGCAGGATCGTCCGGGTGGACATCGCCATGCCGGCGATCAGTCCGCCGAGGCCCAGGGCCCCGGTGTCGCCCATGAAGATCCGTGCCGGCGAGGTGTTCCACCAGAGGAAGCCGACGCAGGCCCCGGCCGCCGCGCCGGCGATCAGCGCGATCTCCAGCGGGTCCCGGACGGTGTAGCAGTAGTCCTGGGTGTAGTTCGGGTCGGCGCACCAGTGCCGGTACTGCCAGAACGCGATCAGCGCGTACGCCGCGAGGACCATCACCGAGGCCCCGGTGGCCAGGCCGTCGAGGCCGTCCGTGAGGTTGACGCCGTTGGTCGCGGCCATCACCACGAAGATGAAGATGACCACCGCGCCGATCTTGGTGACGTCCAGCGCCGGGATGTCCCGGATGAAGCTCAGCGTCGTGCTGCCCACGGTCTCGGTGTTGGTCACCGCGCCCGAGGCGTCGGTCATGGTGCTCGGGAAGTAGAGGGCCACGACCCCGAAGACCGCGCCGACCAGGATCTGGCCGAGCAGCTTGCCGCGCTTGTTGAGCCCGCCGCTGTGCCGCTTACGCACCTTGAGGAAGTCGTCGATGAAGCCGACGGCGCCGGAGAAGACCATCAGCCCCAGCAGCACCAGTGCGGTGATCGTCGGCTCGACCTGGGCGATCTGCGCGTCCGGCAGGGTGGTCAGGGCCAGGTGGCCGGCCACGTACGCGATGACCGTGGCGAGGATGAACACCACGCCGCCCATCGTCGGCGTGCCCTTCTTGCCCTCGTTGCTGGCGAGCCCGAGGTTTGATCGGATCGGCTGGCCGGCCTTCAGCCGGGCGAACACCTTGATCGCGATCGGGGTGCAGAAGAGCGAGATCAGGAAGGCCACCCCGACGGCGACGATGACCGCCCTCATGAGGCGGTCTCCTCACCGGCGGCGTCGGCGCGCAGCGCGTCGGCCACCTCCCACGTGCGGTACCGGGAGCCCTTCACCAGGACGACGTCGCCCGGCCGTAACTCGCTCCGCAGCACCTCGACGGCCGCCGCCTGATCGGTGAGCAGCACCGACTCTCCTCCCCAGTCACCTACCGATGTCGCGCCTTCGTGGATCGGCGCGGCCGGCTGGCCCACCACGAGCAGCCGGTCGACGCCCAGCTCGGCCGCGAGCCGGCCGACCTCGGCGTGCCCGTCGCGTTCGAACGGGCCCAGCTCGGCCATGTAGCCGAGCACCGCGACGGTGCGCCGCTCCCGCCCGATGCCGGCCAGCGCGCGCAGCGCGACCGCCATCGAGGCGGGGTTGGCGTTGTACGAGTCGTCGATCACGGTCACCCCGTCGGCGCGTTCGAAGACGTCCATCCGCCGGGTGGAGACCAGCCCCAGCGCGCCCAGCGCGATCGCCGTCTCGGCCAGCGGCATGCCCAGCTCGCGGGCCACCGCCGCGGCGGCGAGGGTGTTGGAGACCTGGTGCCGGCCGGTCAGCCCGAGCCGCACCGGCGCGGTCCCCTCCGGGGTCACCAGGGTGTACGCGGCGCGGCCCCGGTCGTCCAGCGTCACGTCCTCGGCCCGCACGTCGGCGTGCGCCGCCTCGCCGTAACGGATCACCCGGGCGACCGTACGCGAGGCCATCGCGTCGACCAGCGGGTCGTCGGCGTTCAGCACGGCCAGGCCGTCGGCGGGCAGCGCCTCGACCAGTTCGCCCTTGGCCAGCGCGATCGTCTCCACCGAGCCGAACTCGCCGATGTGTGCCACCCCGACGTTGAGCACCACGGAGATCCGCGGCGGCACCACGTCGCACAGGTAGCGCACGTGCCCCACCCCGCGGGCGCCCTTCTCCATCACCAGGTAGCGGGTCTCCGGCCCGGCCTGCAACGCCGTGTACGGGTGCCCCAGCTCGTTGTTGAACGAGCCGGGCGGGGCGACCGTCGGGCCGAGCCGGGCGGCGAGCTGGGCGATCAGGTCCTTGGTGGTGGTCTTGCCGGAGGATCCGGTCAGCCCGATCACGGTGAGCCCCGGCAGCCGGTCGACCACCGCGCGGGCCAGCCGGCCCATCGCCGCCAGCGCGTCGTCGACCAGCACCATCGGTACGCCGGGCACCTCGCGGGTGCCGAGCACCGCGACCGCGCCGGCCTCCACCGCGGCGGCGGCGTAGTCGTGCCCGTCCACCTTCTCGCCGGGGAAGGCCACGAAGAGCGCGCCCTGGCGCACCTTACGGGAGTCGAACTCGACCGGGCCGGTGACCGTGGCGTCCGGGTCGGCGGCGGCGAGCCGCCCGTCGACCACCGAGGCGACCTCGGCCAGGCTGAGCGCGATCACCGCTGACCCGCCGGGTCGGCGAACCGGGCGCGCAGCGCGTCGGCCAGCTCGGTGCGGTCGTCGAACGGGTGCACCTCGCCGCCGATCTCCTGCCCGCGTTCGTGTCCCTTGCCGAGCACCGCGACGACGTCGCCCGGCTCGGCCAGCCGGACCGCCGCGTCGATGGCGGCCCGGCGGTCGGGCACCTCCTCGACCCGGGCGGCCGTGCCGGCCCTGCGGGCGCCGGCGAGCACCTCGGCCCGGACGGCCGCCGGGTCCTCCGTGCGCGGGTTGTCGTCGGTCACCAGCACCACGTCCGCTCCCTCCGCCGCGGCGGCGCCCATCACCGGCCGCTTGCCCCGGTCGCGGTCGCCGCCGGCGCCGATGACGCAGATCAGCCGGCCGGCGCCGAACTCCCGCAGCGCGGCCAGCGCGGCGACGATCGCGTCCGCCTTGTGCGCGTAGTCGACCACGCCGCGCACCGGCCCGGGGGCGGCCACCAGCTCCAGCCGGCCGGGCACCCCGCCGCAGGCGGCCACGCCGGCGGCGGCGGTCTTCGCGTCCACCCCGGCGGCGACCAGGACGGCGATGGCCAGCAGGGCGTTGGCCACGTTGTGCCGCCCCGGCAGCGCCACCCCGGCCGGCAGGGTCAGCCCGTCCGGGCCGTGCACCGTGAAGCGCTGCGCGTACCCCTCGCCGCCGACCTCGTCGGCCCACCAGGTGGCGGTCGGGTCACCCGCCGCCGAGTAGGTCACCGTCGCGGGCTTGTACAGGGGCTTCAGCGCCGGGTCGTCGTGGTTGAGCACCTCCACCGCGCAGCGCCCGTCGAACAGCTGCGCCTTCGCGGCGAAGTAGTCCGCCGAGTCGGCGTGGAAGTCCAGGTGGTCGGAGCCGAAGTTGGTGTAGCCGCCGACGGTGAACCGGACGCCCCCAACCCGCCCCATCGCCAGGGCGTGGCTGGAGACCTCCATGACCACGGCGGTGACGCCGCGCTCGCGGGCGGCGGCCAGCATCGCGTGCAGGTCGGTCGCCTCGGGCGTGGTGCGCACGCTGTCGACCACCAGGTCGCCGAGGCGGGTCTCCACGGTGCCGATCAGGCCGGTGGTGTGGCCGGCGGCGCGCAGGCCCGACTCGACCAGGTAGGCGGTGGAGGTCTTGCCGGCCGTGCCGGTCACCCCGATCACCGTCAGCTCCTCGGTCGGGTCGCCGTAGACGGCCGAGGCGAGGGCGCCCAGCACCGCGCGCGGATCGGCGACCACCAGCGCCGGCAGGCCCGCCTCGGCCGCGGCCGGGGCGCCCGCCGGGTCGGTCAGCACCGCCACCGCGCCGGCCGCCGCCGCGCCGGCGGCGAACTCCGCGCCGTGCCGGCGGGCACCCGGCAGAGCGGCGTACAGGTCGCCGGGGCGGACCTCCTGGCTGGCGTGGGTCACCCCGGTCACCACCAGCTCGGCGGCCCCCTTCGGGGGCTCGACGGCGAGCCGGGCGGCGAGGTCGCCGAGCCGGGTGCCGATCACGGTACGGGGACGAGGATTGCCGGGCACGGCGTCAGACCCTACCCGGTCGTCCGGTTCCGGCCGCACAGCCGCCCCGGTGGTTCGTCCGCACTCACCGATGATGTCCCGGCGTGACCGCTCAGCGCGGATAGACCGTGAACTTCGGGGCCTTCTCCCCGCTCGGCGGCACCCCGTAGTGACGCAGCGTGAACTGCATCATCTCCCGGAACGCCGGGGCGGCGATGTCCCCGCCGCCGCCCGCGGGCGTGTGCGCGAAGACCGCGATCACGTAGCGGGGGTTCTCGGCCGGGGCCATGCCGATGAACGAGGCCACCTCGCCGGGCTGCTTGCGCCCGTCGACCAGCCGCCAGCCGGTGCCGGTCTTGCCGGCGACCCGCCACTCCGGGATCGCGGCGGCCCGGCCGGTGCCGTCCTCGACGGTGGTCACCGCCTCCAGGATGGTCCGCAGGGCGGCGGCGTTCTCCGGGCTGAGCACCGACCGGGTGACCGGGGGCTCGGTCGGGGTGGTCTTCCCGTCCGGCCCGATGACCGCCTTGACCAGGCGCGGCTGGACGTACGTGCCGTTGTTGGCGATCGTCGCGTAGACGGCGGCCATCTGCAGCGGCGTGGCGTCCACGCTGTGCCCGATCGGGACCGACCCGTACGACGACCCGCTCCACTCGTCGGCCGGCAGCAGCCGGCCGCTGGCCTCCCCGGGCATGCCGACCCCGGTCGGCTCGCCGAGACCGAACCGCTTCTGGTAGTCGATCAGGCGTTCCGGGCCGAGCTCGTCGGCGATCTGGATGGTGCCGACGTTCGACGAGTACGCCATCATCCCGGGCAGGCTCATCCGTCGCCCGTGCGCCTTGTGCGTGTCGGTGAACCAGACGTCGCCCTTACGGATCGCGTTGGGGATCGGCAGCGTGGTGTCGGGGGTGATCACCCCCTCCTGGAGCGCGGCGCCGAAGGTGACCGCCTTGTGCACCGAGCCGGGGTCGACCACGAAGCTGGTGGCCGCGTCCTCCCGGTCGGTCGGCTCGCTCTCCTCGGGCTTCGTCGCGTTGTAGGTGGGGTGGCTGGACTGGGCCAGCACCTCGCCGGAGGGGATCTCGAGGACCACGGCCGCGCCGGTGCTGCCCTTGCTCTGGGCCATGTGCCGGGCCAGTATCCGCTGTGTCATGAACTGGAGGTCGCGGTTGATGGTGAGCTGCAGGGAGCTGCCCGGCTTGGCCTTCGTCGTCTCGCTGTAGCCGCCGGGGATCGGGGCGGCCAGGTCACCGAGGCCGACCTCGTAGACCCGCTTGCCGTCCTCGCCGCGCAGCACGTCGTCGTAGCGGGCCTCCAGCCCCTCCAGCCCGACCATGTCCTGGCTGGTGAAGCCGAGCAGGTTGGCGGCGAGGTCGCCGCCGGGCACCTCGCGCCGCTCGTCGCGGTGGGTGCCGATGCCGGGCAACTCCAGCGCGGTGATCTGCCGGGCCCGGTCGATGTCCACCCCCCGGGCCAGGTACTCGAACTCGGAGTCGGCGCCGTTGATCCGCTTGCGCGGCTTCATCTTCTCGGCCAGCTCGGAGGCCGGGATGCCGAGCAGCGGGGAGAGCGCCTTCGCGGTGCCCTGGATGTCCTTGATCCGGGTCGGGTCGGCGTAGACGTACCGCGCCTCGACGCTGTGCGCCAGTGGGGCGCCGTCCCGGTCGTAGATCGCCCCCCGCGCCGCCGGCAGGGTGACGGTGCGCAGCCGGTCGGCCACGCCGCCGCCCGCGTACGCCGGGGTGTCCACGGCCTGGAGGACGACCAACCGGATGCCGATGACGGCGAACAACGCCAGGGCCAGCACGGTGCCCAGCCGCAGCCGGCGGCGGGGATCGGCCAGCCGCGGCGGCTTCGGCGGCTTGCGCGACGGTCGCCGGGCGGCCGGACGGTCCGGCCGGCGCGGCTCGCGGCGGCGGGGTGCCGGCGGCTCGTCGTCGTGGCGCGGGCCGCGCGGGGTGACGGTGCGGACGACGCCGGAGCGGCCCGCCGCCTCCCGGCGGCCGGTCCGGCCGGCGCCCGCGCGCCCGCCGTCGAGCACCTGCAGGGCGGGACGGAACGGGTCGGCGGAACGGGTGCTGCGCGGGGTCCGGCGCTGCTCGGCGCGGCCGGCGGCGTCGCGCTCGCCCCGGGCACCGGCGCGCTGCTCCCGGACGGTGCGGCCCCGCGGGGTGTACGCCCGGGCGTCGGAGATGCCACCGGCCCCCGGCTCGCCGGAACGCCGCTCGGCGCCCCGGCCACCGACGTCGCGGGACGAACCGCGCCGGGAGCCCGTGGCGTCCCGGCGCGGTTCCTCCGATCTCGGTGGCACGGTCGTCAGCCTCCCGCGCCCTGCTGGCTGGTGATCGACGGCTGGCCGTCGGCCGGCTGCGGCACACCGATCACCTTGCCGTCGGGCAGCCGGATGTAGGCCGGCTCACCCGCCTCCACCAGGCCGAGCCGGCGGGCCTGGGCCTCCAGGTTGCCCGGGGCCTCCGCGTCGGCGATCTGCTTGTTGAGCTGCTGCTGCTCCAGGTCGAGCTTGGCCTGCTGCTCCTGGAGCTTCTCCAGCCGGAAGGCGTTCTCGTTGATCTTCGTGTTGACCAGCAGGATGCCGAGCACCCCGCCGACCACCAGCACCAGCACCAGCGCCGCGAACGGCGCCCGCGGCACCCTCACCGGCGGCGGCGGCGCCACCCGCAGCCGGGGCGGGCGCGCCGCGGTGGCGCCGCCCCGCTCGGCCGGCCGCAGCGCGGCACTGCCCTGCGTCGGGAACTCGCGCGCCCCCCGGGCGCGAGTCTCCCCCAGCCGGCTCGTCCGGTCCGCCTTCGGCGTGCCGGTCCCGGTGCGCGTGGCCCGCTCCGCCGCGATCCGGCCCCCCGACCGCGGTGCGCGCTGCCCGCCGCCGGTCACGTCCCGGCGGTCGCGCTTGTCATTCGTCATGTCCCTCCCCCTCTTCGTCCGTCCCTGTCCCGCCCCCCGGGATCCCTCGGATCCGACTCGGACCCGGTGGACCCCGCCCCCGGTTGGTGCATCGCCTTGACCCGCCGGCGGTACCGTTCGCGGTCGGTACGCCCCTGCTGCGCCGCGTCCGGGTCGAGCCGCTCCGCGGCCCGCAGGCGCACCGAGGCGGCCCGCGGGTTCGCGGCGACCTCCCGCTCCCCGGGCAGTTCGGCGCCCCGGCTCAGCAGCCGGAACGTCGGACCCGACCCGGGCAGTTCGACCGGGAGGTCGACCGGACCCTTGCTGCGGACCCGGTCGGCGAGCGCCGCCTTGGTCAGCCGGTCCTCCAGCGAGTGGTAGGACAGGACCACCATGCGGCCGCCCACGTTG
Source organism: Micromonospora sp. NPDC023814 (assembly GCF_040639595.1). Classification (NCBI taxonomy): domain Bacteria; kingdom Bacillati; phylum Actinomycetota; class Actinomycetes; order Micromonosporales; family Micromonosporaceae; genus Micromonospora; species Micromonospora sp. NPDC023814. Next base: position 144,636 of record NZ_JBFAAF010000004.1, on the reverse strand, counting down.
AGCCTGTCGAGCGCGGCCGGCAGCGCCGTCTCCAGCGCTGCCAACTCCTTGTTTACCTCGATCCGTAAAGCCTGAAACGTTCTCTTTGCCGGGTGTCCCCCGGTTCGTCTGGCTGGTGCCGGAATGGACTCCCGCACCAGCTCCGCCAGCCGCGCCGACGAGGTGATCCGGGCCCGCTCGCGCTCCCGGATGATCGCCGAGGCGATCCGGCCGGCGAACTTCTCCTCGCCGTAGACCCGCAGCACCCGGGCCAGGTCCGGGTGGGAGTAGGTGTTGACCACCTCCTCGGCGGTCACCCCCCGGGTCTGGTCCATCCGCATGTCCAGCGGGGCGTCCTGCGCGTACGCGAACCCGCGGTCGGGCGCGTCGAGTTGCAGCGACGAGACCCCCAGGTCGAACAGGATCCCGTCGATCCCCGGGTAGCCGAGCCGGTCGAGCACCTCGGGCAGCTCGTCGTAGACGGCGTGCTCCAGGTGGACGCGGTCGGCGAAGCGGGCCAGCCGGACGCGCGCGTGGGCGAGCGCCTCCGTGTCCCGGTCCAGCCCGATGAGCACCGTCTCCGGATGCGCCTCCAGCACCGCCTCGGCGTGCCCGGCCAGGCCCAGCGTCGCGTCGACATGGACCGTCCGCCCGCCCCGGCCCAGCGCGGGGGCCAGCAACTCGAGACACCGCTCGAGCAGCACCGGCACGTGCGTGCCGCGTAGCTCCCCCATGTCGACCCCCACTGGTTGAAACCTCGTCCTTCGTGTGCCTGTCGTCGGACGACGCTGTGCCGTCGTACCGCCAGATCCCCATCCGCTCCCGCCCGCCGGAGGCCGCGGCCCTCCCATCGGATCGTGCGCCTGGCACCGGGGAAGGGGTGCCAGGAACTCGAAAGCGGGTGGAGATCTCGCAGTACGTCGGGCGTCGTCACGCCCTACAGACCGCCGGGCAGCACCCCCTCCTCGATGTCGGCGAAGTCGTCTTCGCTCTCCGCGAGGTAGTTCTCCCAGGCGGCCTTGTCCCAAATCTCCACCCGGGTGCTCGCGCCGATCACGACCAGGTCCCGGTCGAGGGCGGCGTACGACCTCAGGTGGGCCGGGATCGTCACCCGGCCCTGCTTGTCGGGCACCTCGTCGTGCGCGCTGGCGAAGAAGACCCGGCTGTAGGCCCGGGCCGCCTTGTGCGTCATCGGCTGCACGCGCAACTGCTCCGCGATCCGCTGGAACTCGGGCATCGGGAAGACGTAGAGGCAGCGCTCCTGCCCTTTGGTGATCACGACACCCCCCGCCAGCTCGTCCCGGAACTTCGCCGGAAGGATCAACCGGCCTTTGTCGTCCAGGCGCGGGGTGTGGGTGCCGAGAAACATCGGCCCAACCCCCTCGCCCTTGAGCGGCGTTCGCGGCGCCGCTGACCCCCCGGGCCGGTGGGCCCTCCCGGCCTCACCATCGCGCCCCACTCTACTCCACTTCCCTCCACCCGCAACCAGAAACGCCCGCGTGGCGCGCCGTTCCGCCGCGCGAAACCGCACGTCAGAGGGGGTGGAGCGGAGTGGAGGGCCGGACGGCCCTCCGGAGCCGGTCCGCTTTCCGACATAGATCGACTCCGTCCGGCTGAACGGGATCCGGCCACCCCGTCGGAGCGCCCCGGCCGAACGGTTCGCCCTCGGCGGCGATCTGGTGGCCCCACCGGTCCGGTAACCTCGCTCGGGTGACGGACGCGAAGATGCCCCTGCGGGCGAAGGTGGCCAGCTCGGTGTCGCGGACCGCCGCGGCGCTGTCGCGGGCCGCGGGCCGCGGCGACGGCTCGGTGATCGGCGGCTGGATCGGCCTGAAGATCGATCCCGACCTGCTGGCCCACCTGTCGGCCGGGCGCGCCATCGCCCTGGTCTCCGGCACCAACGGCAAGACGACCACCACCCGGCTCACCGCCGCGGCGGTCGGGGTGCTCGGCCGGGTCGCCACCAACTCCTTCGGCGCCAACATGCCGACCGGGCACACCTCCGCGCTGGCCAAGGCCGGCAGCACCCCCTACGCCGTGCTGGAGGTCGACGAGCACTACCTGGCCCAGGTGCTGGAGGCCACCGAGCCGCACGTGGTGGCGCTGCTCAACCTCTCCCGCGACCAGCTCGACCGGGCCAAGGAGGTCGCCATGATGGCGCAGCTCTGGCGCGCCGCGCTGGTCCGGCACACCGACGTCCGCATCGTCGCCAACGCCGACGACCCGATGGTGGTGTGGGCCGCGACGCCGCCGCCCAACCACGACCACCGCATCGCCCCGCCGCAGGTCACCTGGTTCAGCGCCGGGCAGCGCTGGCACGACGACTCGTGGGTCTGCCCCGAGTGCGGCTCGACCATCCAGCGCTCGGGCGAGCAGTGGTGGTGCAGCGGCTGCCCGCTGCGCCGGCCCCAGCCGCAGTGGACGGTGGAGGACGACGGCGTGCTCGACCCGACCGGCGCCTGGCACAAGGTCAAGCTCCAGCTCCCCGGCAAGGTCAACCTCGGCAACGCCGCGACCGCGCTGGCCGTCGCCGCCGAGTTCGGCGTCCGGCCGGTGGACGCGGTGCTCCAGCTCGGCACCGTCACCTCCGTCGCCGGCCGCTACGCCCAGGTCGACCGGGACGGGCGCAACATCCGGCTGCTGCTGGCGAAGAACCCGGCCAGCTGGCTGGAGGCGTTCGACATGGCCGACGAGGCGCCGACCCTGCTCTCCATCAACGCCCGCGACCCCGACGGGCTCGACACCTCCTGGCTGTTCGACGTCGACTTCGCCCCGCTGCGCGGCCGGCAGGTGCTGATCACCGGCGACCGCGCGTACGACCTGGCGGTCCGGCTGGAGGTCAACGACGTGCCGTTCCAGCACGTGCGGACGTTCCACGACGCCGTCCGGGCGGTCCCTCCGGGCCGCCTGGAGGTCATCGCGAACTACACCGCGTTCCAGGACATCCGAGCGGAGTTGGACCGTGTCAACTGAGAGCCTGCGTATCGTCTGGATCTACCCCGACCTGCTCTCCACCTACGGCGACCGGGGCAACGCCCTGATCCTCGCCCGCCGGGCGCGGCAGCGCGGGTTCCCGGTCGAGGTGCTGGAGGTCCGCTCCGACCAGCGTCTCCCCGCCACCGCCGACATCTATCTCATCGGCGGCGGTGAGGACGGCCCGCAGGCGCTCGGCGCGCAACGGCTGCTCGCCGACGGCGGCCTGCACCGGGCCGTCGCCCAGGGCTCGGTCGTGTTCGGGGTCTGCGCCGGCTACCAGCTGCTCGGCACGTCCTTCTTCGCCAAGGGCACCCGGTGCGCCGGGCTGGAGCTGCTCGATTTCTCCTCCGACCGCGGGCCGACCCGGGCCGTCGGGGAGCTGGCCGGCGACATCGACCCGCGGCTGGGCGTGCCGGCACTGACCGGGTTCGAGAACCACGGCGGCCGCACCCACCTCGGCCCCGGGGTCTCCCCGCTGGCCCGGGTGACCGCCGGGGTCGGCAACGACGGCGCCACCGAGGGGGCGTGGCGGGGCAAGCTGCTCGGCACGTATTCGCACGGCCCGGCCCTGGCCCGCAACCCCGCCCTGGCGGACCTGCTGCTGCGCTGGGCCACCGGCGCGCACCAGCTCCCGCCGCTCGACGACACCTGGTCGGACCGGCTCCGCGCCGAGCGCCGCGCCGCGGTGGCCGCCGCCGCCCGGGCATGAACCCGGCCGTCCGGCGGCTGCTGCGGCAGCGGTCGGCCGCCCGGTTCGCGCTGCTGCTGCTCCTGCTCGCCACGTTCGGGGCGGCGCTGCTCGTCGTTCCCCTGCCGGAGGTCGGGGAGCTGCCCCGGCTGGCCGACCGGTTGGGCGACGTCGCCCCCGTGGCGGCGGTCCTCGGCGGGGCGCTGCTGCTGGTGGCGCTCGTCCCCCGGACCTTCGTCACGCTCGCCTCGGGGGCGATCTTCGGCGCGCTGGAGGGCGCCGCGTACGCGCTGGGCGCGGCGCTGCTGGCGGCGGCGCTGGGCTTCACGGTCGGCCGCCTGCTCGGGCGGGAGTTCGTCGCCGAACGGGTGCGGGGCCGGCTGGCCCGGCTGGACGGCTGGTTCGCCCGGCAGAGCATCCTCGGCGTGGTCACCGTACGGCTCCTGCCGATCGCGGGCTTCGGCCTGGTCAGCTACGGCTACGGCACCACCGGCGCCCGGGTGCTGCCGTTCCTGGCGGGCAGCGTGATCGCCTCCGTCCCCACCGCCTTCGGGTACGCGGCGGTGGGCGCGGCGGCCGCCTCCCCGGGCGACGTCAACTGGTTCGCCGCCGCGCCCGCCGCGCTCGGCCTGGTCGCCAGCGCGGTGCTGATCCGCAACTGGTGGCGCGCCGAGCGGCAGCGCCGGCTCGCTCCGGGCTGAGGCCCGCCGTGCCGAGCCGCCCCTCCCCCTCCCCCTCCCCCGACCCGGGCCGCCCCGACCGGCGCGGGGACCAGGGCGAGGAGCGGCTGTCCGGGGGCTTCATCGCCGAGGTCGTCCGCGTCGGCGACACCGTCCGGCGTACGCCGCCGCAGAACGCCGACTTCGTCGCCGCGCTGCTGCGGCACCTGGAGCGGGTGGGCGCGGACGTCGCGCCCCGCCACCTCGGCACGGACGAGCGGGGCCGGCAGGTGCTCAGCCACGTCGACGGCCGGGTGCCGTGGCGGGACCGGGAGGACCCGGCGTACTTCGCCGACCCGGCGTTGACCAGGCTGGCGGCGCTGGTCCGGCGGCTGCACGACGCGTGCGCCGGCAGTTCGCTCGCCGGGGACGCCGAGACGGTCTGCCACCGCGACCTGTCCCCGAAGAACACGGTGTACCACGACTCTTCCGCCGGCCCGCTGCCGGTGACGCTGCTCGACTGGGACCTGGCCGGTCCCGGCCGGCGGATCGAGGACGTGGCGTTCGCCGCCTGGCACTGGGCGGAGCTGGGGCCGGGCGGCGACCCGGCGGAGCTGGGCCGGCGCGCCCGGCTGCTCTGCGACGCCTACGAGGCGGCCGGCCCGCGGCCGCTCGCGCTGCCCCGCGCCGACCTCGTGGACGTGATGCTCGACCAGCTCGACGGGACCTGGCGCGGCATCGCGGCCGGCGCGGACCGGGGCGAGGAGGCCATGCGCCGGCTCCGCGCGGCGGGGGCCGCCGACGCGGTACGCGGCTGGCACGACTGGCTGGCCGACCACCGCGGAACGGTGACGGCCGCACTGCGCTGACCGCCGCCCGGTCCGGCACGGACGATCATGGAGTTGTGGTGGCCGGTTCGTCCCGGCCCCGGGACTTCGTCCCCACCACAACTCCATGATCGACGCGCCCGACCCGGGCGGACCCGGGAGCCGGGCGCCGGTCAGACGACGACGGAGACCGTGCGGCCCTTGACCACGATGACCTTGCGGGGCTCCCTGCCGGCCAGGGACGACGCGACCGCCTCCAGGGCCGCCGCGCGGACGGTCTCCTCGGACGCGTCGGCGGGGACCTCGACCCGGCCCCGCACCTTGCCGTTGACCTGCACCGGGTAGGTCACCGTCTCGGCCACCAGCAGCGTCGGGTCGGCGGTCGGGAAGTCCGCGTACGTCAGGGAGGTGTCGTGCCCCAGCCGACGCCACAGCTCCTCGGCGATGTGCGGGGCGAACGGCGCCACCATCAGCACCAGCGGTTCGGCCACCTCGCGCGGGGTCTCCGCCAGTCGGGTCAGCCCGTTGGTCAGCTCGATCAGCTTGGCGATCGCGGTGTTGAACCGGATCGCCTCCATGTCGCCGCGGACCCCGTCGACCGCCTTGTGCAGCAGCCGCCGCGTCGCGTCGTCGGCGGGCGCGTCGGTGACCCGCAGCGCACCGGTCTGCTCGTCGACGACCGCCCGCCAGACCCGCTGCAGGAAGCGGTACGAGCCGACCACCGCCCGGGTCTCCCACGGGCGGGACACCTCCAGCGGGCCCATCGACATCTCGTAGACCCGGAAGGTGTCCGCGCCGTACGCGGCGCACATCTCGTCCGGGGTGACCACGTTCTTCAGGGACTTGCCCATCTTGCCGTACTCGCGCTTGACGGCCGTGTCGCCCAGGTAGAAGCCGCCGTCGCGCTCGGTGACGTCCTCGGCCGGCACGTAGGCGCCCCGGGCGTCGGTGTACGCGTACGCCTGGATGTAGCCCTGGTTGAACAGCTTGCGGAACGGCTCGAACGACGAGACGTGGCCCAGGTCGTACAGCACCTTGTGCCAGAACCGGGCGTACAGCAGGTGCAGCACGGCGTGCTCGGCGCCGCCGACGTACAGGTCGGTGCCCCCGCAGTCGCCCTCGCCGCGCGGCCCCATCCAGTACCGCTCGTTCTCCGCGTCGACGAACCGCTCCGAGTTGGTCGGGTCCAGGTAGCGCAGCTCGTACCAGCAGGAGCCGGCCCACTGCGGCATCACGTTGGTCTCGCGGGTGTAGCGCTTCGGACCGTCGCCCAGGTCCAGCTCCACCTCGACCCAGTCGCGCCGGCGCGACAGCGGGGTCTCCGGGTTGCTGTCGGCGTCCTCCGGGTCGAACGTCCGCGGCGAGAAGTCGTCCACCTCGGGCAGCTCGACCGGCAGCATCTCCTCCGGCAGCGCGATGGCGGCACCGGTCTCGTCGTACACGATCGGGAACGGCTCGCCCCAGTAGCGCTGCCGGGAGAACAGCCAGTCGCGCAGCCGGTAGGTCACCGCGCCGGTGCCGTGCCCGTTGGCCTCCAGCCACTCGATGATCCGGGCCTTGGCGTCGGCGACCCCCAGGCCGTCCAGGTCCAGGCCGCGGTCGGGCGCGGCGCTGTTGACCGCCGGGCCGTCCCCGGTGTACGCCTTGCCGTCGAAGCCCTCCGACGGCTGCACGGTGCGCACGATCGGCAGGTCGAAGACCTCGGCGAACGCCCAGTCCCGCTCGTCCTGGGCGGGCACCGCCATGATCGCGCCGGTGCCGTAGCCGGCCAGCACGTAGTCCGCGATGAAGATCGGGATCTGCGCGCCGTTCGCCGGGTTGGTGGCGTACGCCCCGACGAAGACGCCGGTCTTCTCCTTCGTGTCGGCCTGCCGCTCGACGTCGGTCTTGGCCGCGGCCGCCTTGCGGTACGCCTCCACGGCCGCCCGCGGGTTGGCGTGCCCGCCGGTCCAGGCGTCCTTCGTCCCCTCCGGCCAGGCGGCCGGCACCAGCGCGTCGACCAGCCCGTGCTCGGGCGCCAGCACCATGTAGGTCGCGCCGAAGATCGTGTCCGGCCGGGTCGTGAACACCCGGATCGGCTCGACGGTGGTCGGGAAGTCGATGTGCGCGCCCTGCGAGCGGCCGATCCAGTTGCGCTGCATCAGCTTGATCGGCTCGGGCCAGTCCAGCGTGTCCAGGTCGTCCAGCAGCCGGTCGCCGTACGCGGTGATCCGCATCATCCACTGCTTCAGGTTGCGCTTGAAGACCGGGAAGTTGCCCCGCTCGGAGCGGCCGTCGGCGGTGACCTCCTCGTTGGCCAGCACGGTGCCCAGCCCGGGGCACCAGTTGACCGGCGCCTGCGACACGTACGCCAGCCGGTGGTCGTCGACGACGGCCCGCCGCTCGGCGACGGACAGTTCCGCCCACGGCCGGCCGTCGGGCGTGGGCCGGTTGCCGCCCTCGAACTCGGCGATCAGCTCGGCGATCGGGCGCGCCCGCTTCGCCTCCGTGTCGTACCAGGAGTTGAAGACCTGCAGGAAGATCCACTGGGTCCAGCGGTAGAAGTCGGTGTCGATGGTGGCCACCGAGCGGTGCTCGTCGTGGGCCAGGCCCAGCCGGCGCAGCTGCGCCTTGTAGCGCTCGATGTTGGCCACGGTGGTGGTCCGGGGGTGGGTGCCGGTCTGCACCGCGTACTGCTCGGCGGGCAGACCGAACGCGTCGAAGCCCATCGCGTGCAGCACGTTGCGCCCCGCCATCCGCTGGTAGCGGGCGAAGCAGTCGGTGCCGATGTAGCCCAGCGGGTGCCCGACGTGCAGGCCGGCGCCCGACGGGTAGGGGAACATGTCCAGCACGTACAGCTTCTCCGCCCCGGCCCGGGGGTGGCCGGGGTCGGCCAGCGGGCCGGTCGGGTTCGGGGCGTGGAAGGTGCCCTCCCGCGCCCAGACGTCCTGCCAGCGGTGCTCGATCTCCTCGGCCAGGGCCGCGGTGTACCGGAACGGGGGAATGTCGCCCGCCGCTGCTGCCTCACTCATGGCGTCTCCTCGCTTCGCTCGTCGCCGCCGGCCACGCCACGGCCGGGCTGGATGCTGACCTCGCTCGGCGCGGTCATGTCGGTATGGATCGGGTCTGCTCCCCCGGCGCGCCGTGCCGTCGGGGCCGGCGCCGGGGCCGACCGCCGGGGCGCCCGGCGGAGGGCACAAAAAAGCCCCTCGCGCAGGAGGGGCCGCCGTGCTGTCGCGCGTCAGCGCATCAGCACGGCCCGGTAAGGAGCAGGAAGAATCCGGCCATGACCGGGAGTGTACCCGCCGTCCGGTCCCGCCCGTCGCCCGCTACCACCGGTCGGGACGCGGACCCCGTCCGAAACGCCCCCGGGCGCGCCCTTCGTGATCATGGGCGGCACCCCGAGCGACGCGCGGATCCCCCGACCCGGCGAATATTCGGGGCGTAACCGACGGTCCACCTGCGGGGGTCGGCGACAGCGACAAACATGGTTAGCCTGAGAGACCAATGAGATTCCTGCGGCAGACGAGGCTCGGCGTCGCGAACCCAACGGCGGGTCCAGCTGCTCTATACAGAGCTGCCGTCCGGCGACGAGGAGGAGGCCCGTGACACAACAGACCTGGGACGAGGTGGGCGGCCTGTTGCCGCACGACGAGTTCCGCGCCGCCAGCGAAGCCATCGTCTCGAACATCGAGCAGGTCATCGAGGGCAAGACCGCCACCGTGCGGCTCGCCCTGGCGGTGCTGCTCGCCGAGGGGCACCTGCTCATCGAGGACGTGCCGGGCGTCGGCAAGACGAAGCTCGCCAAGGCCATGGCCCGCTCGATCGACTGCTCGGTGCGCCGCATCCAGTTCACCCCGGACCTGCTGCCCAGCGACGTCACCGGCGTCAGCGTCTACAACCAGGAGACGCACGACTTCGAGTTCCGTCCCGGCGCGGTCTTCGCCAACCTGGTCGTCGGCGACGAGATCAACCGCGCCTCGCCGAAGACCCAGTCCGCGCTGCTGGAGTGCATGGAGGAGCGGCAGGTCACCGTCGACGGCGTCACCTACCAGCTCCAGACGCCGTTCATGGTCGTCGCCACCCAGAACCCGATCGAGATGGAGGGCACCTACCCCCTCCCCGAGGCGCAGCGCGACCGGTTCACCGCCCGCATCGCCATGGGCTACCCCGACCCCAACGCGGAGCTGGCCATGCTCGACGGGCACGGCGCCACCGACCCGCTGGACGAGCTGCGGCCGGTCTCCGACGCCAACACGGTGCGGCAGCTCATCGCGCACGTCCGGCAGGTGCACGTCGCCGACGCCGTCAAGCAGTACGCGATCGACCTGGTCACCGCGACCCGGGAGGCCCCCGACCTGCGCCTCGGCGCCTCCCCACGGGCCACCCTCCAGCTGCTGCGCACCGCCCGCGCGGTCGCCGCCCTGGAGGGGCGGGACTACGTCCTCCCCGACGACCTGCAGGCGCTGGCCGTGCCGGTGCTCGCGCACCGGATCATCCCGACCGCCGACGCCCAGCTGGCCCGGCGCACCACCGACGCGATCGTCTCCGAGCTGGTGCACCGGCTGCCGTTGCCGCACGACCGCAAGCGCTCCCCGTACGACACCCGACCCACGGGCGAGGGCAACGGCCGAGCCCCCTACGAGCCGCGGAGGCGGTGACGTGCGAGACGGGCTGCGAGGGCTGACGACCCGCGGCCGATCGTTCCTGGCGGCCGCGGTCGCGGCCGCGATCTCGGCCGGCATCCTCGGCGAGAAGGACCTGCTCCGGGTGGCCGTCCTGCTGGCCGTCCTGCCGCTGCTCGCCGCCGCCTACGTGGGGCGCAGCCGCTACAAGCTGGCCTGCAACCGGTCGCTGGACCCGCACCGCACGCCCGTCGGGGCGAGTTCCCGGGTGGTGCTGCGGTTGCAGAACCTGTCCCGGCTGCCCACCGGCACCCTGCTGCTGGAGGACCGGCTGCCGTACGCGCTGGGCAGCCGGCCGCGGGTGGTGCTGGAGCGGCTCGGCGCCCACCAGGCCAGCTCGGTGGCGTACACGGTGCGGGCCGACGTGCGCGGCCGCTACGAGGTGGGTCCGCTGGTGGTCCGGATGACCGACCCGTTCGGGCTGTGCGAGCTCAGCCGCGCCTTCCCGAGCACGGACCACCTGACCGTCATCCCGCAGGTCACCCCGCTGCCCTCGGTACGCCTGCCCGGCGAGTACGCCGGCAGCGGCGACAGCCGGGCCCGCTCGGTCGCCGTGCACGGCGAGGACGACGCCGCCACCCGGGAGTACCGGGTGGGCGACGACCTGCGCCGGGTGCACTGGAAGTCGACCGCGCGCACCGGCGAGCTGATGGTGCGCCGGGAGGAGCAGCCGTGGGAGAGCCGGGCGACCGTCGTGCTGGACACCCGCGCGTACGGCCACCGGGGCGACGGGCCGACGGCGTCCTTCGAGTGGGCGGTCTCCGCCGCCGCGAGCATCGCGGTGCACCTGCGGCAGGCCGGCTACAAGCTGCGCCTGGTCACCGGCTCGGGGGCCGACGTCGACGCCTCCGAGGCCGCCGGCGACGGGCTGCTCCTCGACCATCTCGCCGAGGTCGGGCTCGACAAGAACGTCGAGCTCACCACGCTGGTGCAGCGGGTCCGGCAGCGGGCGGACGGCGGCCTGATCATCGGCCTGTTCGGTTCGCTGGGCACGGCCGAGGCCGAGCTGCTGGCCGGGCTGCGGGGCAACGGCGCGACCTGCGTCGGTTTCCTGCTCGACAGCTCCACCTGGCTCAACCTGCCCGCCAAGGCGCGGGCCGAGGCCGACCACGCGCACAGCGCCGCCGCGCTCGCCCTGCTGCGGAGCGGCTGGCGGGTGATCGGGGTCGACCACGGCGCCCGGTTGCCGGCGTTGTGGCCGCAGGCGGCCCGCGGTTCGCAGGGCTTCGCCCTGCGGGCGGCGATGGCCGAGACGGTGGCCGGCGGCGTGCGATGAACGGAAGGGTCCCCTCATGATCGCCCACCGGAACCTGGGCTTCGTGGCCGCCGCGGCGACGCTGCTCGCCGCGGCGCCGCTCTCGGCCATCTTCGAACGCTGGACGTGGCTGATCCAGGCCACCATCGCCGTGGCCGTGGTCGCGGCCGTGGCCGCGCTCGCCCGGCTGGCACGGATGCCGCTCTGGGGGCAGGTGCTCGGCATGCTGGCCGGCCTGACGCTGGCCCTGACCTGGCTCTTTCCCGGCGGCACCGAGTTGCTCGCCTTCCTGCCCACGCCGGCGACCTTCGCGCACTTCGGCGACCTGTTCAGCGGGTCGCTGGAGGACATGCGCTCCTACGGCGTCGAGGTGCCCGACACCGACCCGCTGCTGTTCATCACCGTGCTGGGGATCGCCGGCGTGGCGGTGGTGGTCGACGTGCTCGCCGTCGGGCTGCGCCGGCCGGCGCTGGCCGGCCTGCCCATGCTGGCCATCTACTCCGTGCCCGTCGCGGTCTACGTCGACAGCGTCCCGCCGGTGCCGTTCGTCGTCGGCGCCGCCGGCTACCTCTGGCTGCTGGTGACCGACAACGTCGACCGGGTCCGCCGGTTCGGCCGGCGGTTCACCGGCGACGGCCGCGACGTCGACGTCTGGGAGGCCTCGCCGCTGGCCGCCGCCGGCCGGCGGCTCGCGGTCGTGGGCGTGGTGCTGGCCGTGGCGCTGCCGCTGGCCGTGCCGGGGATGACCGGCGGGCTGCTCGACACCCTGACCTCCGGCTCCGGCGCCGGCAACGGCAGCGGGCGCCCCGGGCAGGGCGGGGCCCCGGGCCGGATCGACCTGTTCGCGGCGCTGAGCGGGCAGCTCAACCAGTCCGAGGTGGCCGACCTGGTCAAGGTCACCACCAACGAGCCCAGCCCGTTCTACCTGCGCTTCGGCGTCGCCGACGAGCTGAAGTCGAGCGGCTTCGACGTGGGCAACCCCCGGGGCCGCTCCGTCGAGAACCTGCCGACACCGTCCGGCGAGGGCGTCGAGCAGCGGACGTACCGGGCCACGGTCGAGGTCACGAAGAACCTCACCATGCCGCTGCTGCCGGTCTACACCGAGCCGGTGCGCACCGAGGACCTGAACGGCAACTGGCTGTACGACCCGAACCTGCAGGTGATCTTCTCCAACCGCGACAACTCCCGCGGCAAGCGCTACGCGTTCGACTACGTGCGCTCGACGTACACCCCCGGGGCGCTGCGGCAGGCGCGACCGCTGCCGTCGGACCACCCGGTGCGGCGCGCGCACCCGGCGCCACCGCCGATTCCCGAGGTGGAGGAGCTGGTCCGCACCCTGGTGGCGAACAAGGACACCGAGTACGACAAGGTCCGCGGGATCTACGACTACTTCTCCGCCGACAACGGCTTCACCTACTCGTTCAGCACCAAGGGCGGCACCAGCGGCCAGGAGATCGTCGACTTCCTCAACAACAAGGTCGGCTTCTGCCAGCAGTACGCCGCCGCGATGACGTGGCTGGTCCGGGCCGCCGGGATCCCGGCCCGGGTGGCGTTCGGGTTCACCAACGGCAGCAACTCCAGCGGCGGCACCTACACGCTGACCAACCGGAACCTGCACGCCTGGACGGAGGTCTACTTCGACAGGGTCGGCTGGGTGCCGTTCGACGCGACCCCCGCGATCGGCGTGCCGGGTTCGACCCGGTCGGCCTGGGCCCCCGACATCGACGCCACCGAGGACGACGCGCCGGCCCCGGGCCCGTCGGCCCCCGTCGGCGAGAGCGACCCGTCGGCGGGCCCGGCGGGCCCCGAGGGCCCCGAGGAGGACCCCGACTCCGGCCTGGCCCTCGGCGCGGCGGCCCCGGCCGAGCAGGCACCCGTCTGGCCCTGGTACGCGGCCGGCGCGGTGCTCCTCCTGCTGGCCCTGCTCGCCCTGCCGGCGCTGCGCCGGCTGGCCCTGCGGAGGCGGCGCAGCGGCCCGGCGACGCCGGCCCCGACCGCCGTCCGGGCGAGGGAGGCCGGCGACGCGCCCACCGACGGGCAGCGCATGGTGGTCCTGGTGGACGCCGAGCGGGCCCGGGCGGACGCGCACGCCGCCTGGGACGAGCTGCTCGACACGCTGGTGGACTACCGGGTGCGGGTGGACCGGACGGAGACGCCGCGGGCCACGGCCGACCGGCTGTCCCGGGAGGCGCTGGCCGCCGACGCCGAGGCCACCACGGCGGTACGGCTGCTCGGCCGCGCCGAGGAGCGCGCCCGCTACGCGCGCGACCCGCTCACCGGCGAGCACCTCCCGCCGGCCCTGCGCACCATCCGCGGCGCGCTCGCCGCGCGGGCCGACCGGCGTACCCGCCTGGTGGCGGCGGTGCTGCCGCCCTCGGTGCTGCTGCGCTGGCGACTGGCCACGGCCGACGCGTCGTCCCGGCTGCTGGCGGCGGGCGCGCGCGCCCGCTCCCGACTGCTGCGCTGGAGCCCGCGGCGCCTGCTGGCCGACCGCATGGCCCGCTGACCCGCACGGCCCCACTCGGACGGGCCGGGAGAGGCGACCTCGCCGCTCCCGGTCCGTTCCCGTCGCGGCGCCGGCTGCCGCACAAGTGGCGGGTGGCGGGCAGGCCTCGGAGGAGTGCGGGCGCCAAGGCCACCGGGGCCTTCCCTGAAGGCGCGCGGGCGCCAGAGGCCGGCCCGGGCGAGCCGGCGGGGAGCGCGCGGAAACGCCTCAGGTCGCCGGGGGTGCCGGCGATGCGGTTCGTCGTCGCGGTGGTGCGACCCGCCTCAGCGGCGGGCCGGGCTCAGCGGTGCCCCTCCGGGCGCTGCCGCCACCGGTCCTCCATCCGGTCGAGGATCGAGGGCCGCCGACCCGTACGACCGCGGGGGCGGCGACGACTCGTCGTGCCTCCCACGACGTGCAGGTCGGGTGACTGCGCCCGACGATGCGACTGCACCGCGAACGCGGCCGAGGCCAGCATGACGACAAAACCCGCCACTGCCAGCGGCGGAGTCTTGATCACCGCGCCATAGACCAACAGGGCCAGCCCAGCGATGATCACGCCGGCAGCGACGAGCAGACGACGCCGCGCGTGGAAACGCGGATCGCTGGCGCGCACGGCCGAGGCGAATTTGGGGTCCTCGGCAAGCGACCGCTCGATCTGCTCGAACAGCCGCTGCTCGTGCTCCGAGAGCGGCACGGCACTCCTCCCCGGTCACGTGGGTCGGCCCGGTCGGGCCGACAGACCGTGGCAGCCAACCGGCTGCTTACCCGCAAGTCTACGAGGGCCCTCGCGCGTCGGAAAGCGGGACGACCTACGGCCGGGGTGGATTTTCATTTCGTCGCCCGTCCCGGACCCCGAGCAGACTGGCCGGACCTATGACGGACCGCCCGAAACGGGCAGCCGCGGCGTCGGCGGCAGCTTCCGCCTCCCGCCAGCCCCGCTCGGGCGCGCCGAGGGCGAGCTGCCGCGGGGTCTCCTGCTCCGGGGCGAGGCCCTCGACCCGGACGCCGACCAGGCGGATGCGCTCTCCCGGGTCGAGCGCGACGTAGAGCGCCCAGACCGTGTCGAAGATCTCCCGGGCGACGTCGGTCGGCACACCCGACGTGCGCGACCGGTTGACGGTGCGGAAGTCGGCCAGCCGCACCTTCAGCGACACCGTCCGCCCGACCTGCCCGGCCCGGCGCAGCCGGGCGCCGACCTTCTCGGCGAGGGCGAGCAGCGCCCGGCGGATCTCCAGGGGATCGGCCACGTCGGCGTCGAAGGTCACCTCCGCGCCGATCGACTTCTCGACCTGCTCGGGGCTGACCCGGCGTGGGTCCCGCCCCCAGGCAAGCTCGTGCAGGTGGGTCGCGGACGCCTCGCCGAGCGCCTTGCGCAGCATGCCGACCGGTGCCTCGGCGAGGTCGCCGATGGTGGCCAGGCCGAGCCGGCGCAGCGTCTCGGTGGACCGCTCCCCCACCCCCCACAGCGCCGACACCGGCAGCGGGTGCAGGAAGTCGAGCACCCGGGCGGCCGGGACGACCAGCAGCCCGTCGGGCTTGGCGCGGGTCGAGCCGAGCTTGGCCACGAACTTGCTCGGCGCGACCCCGACCGAACAGGTCAGCCCCTGCTCCCCGTCGACGCGCTCGCGGATCCGCCGGGCGATGGCGGCCGGGGAGCCGAAGAGCCGCCGGGCCCCGGCCACGTCGAGGAACGCCTCGTCGAGCGAGAGCGGCTCCACCAGCGGGGTGACGTCCCGGAAGATCTGCATGACCGCCCGGGAGGCCGCCGAGTACTGCGCGAAGTCCGGCGGGAGGTAGACCGCGTGCGGGCAGAGCGCGCGGGCCCGCGCGGTGGGCATGGCGCTGCGGACGCCGTAGCGCCGGGCCTCGTAGCTGGCGGAGCTGACCACCCCGCGCGGGCCGACCCCGCCGACCACGACGGCCCGGCCGCGCAGTTCCGGCCGGCGGCGGACCTCGACCGAGGCGAAGAACGCGTCCATGTCGACGTGCAGGATCGGGCAGCCGGAGTCGTCGGCGTCCGGCCCGAACCGGGGATCGCCTCCCCGGGGCAACGACTGGCTGCGACCCATCCCCGCAGGTTAGCGGGCGCCTCCGACAGGCCGCCCGGACGGCCGGCGGCGTGCCGCTGGACGTCGCCGCCGGGCCGCCGCGGGGTGTTCGAGCCGGTGCACGAGCAGCGGGCGGTCCTGGTGGGAGATTGTGCGGGCGGGCCCTCCGGCGGGACGGCCGGCCGCCCGCCCGTCAGCCGCGTACGACCAGCAGCGGGATGGTCATCTCGGCCGCGGTGTCGGCCCCGTGGTACGCGACCAGCCGCGACACCATCGGCGGCTCGGACCGGGAGGCCGTCACCGCGTACGTGGCGTTGCAGACGACCACCACGTCGCCGATGCGGAGCAGGTGCTCCTCCCGCACCGGGCCGAACCAGCCGGAGGCCACCACCTCCTCGCGGGTGCGGACCCGGGCCGCGGGGCCGAGCACCGCCGTCCAGGCGGCCACGACGTCGTCCCGGGCCCCGGGCGTGACGTGCAGGTAGCGGACCCGGGGCTCGCCGGCGACCACCGCCACCCCGGCGCGCAGCCGGGGATCGGTGTCCAGGTCGACGCGGTGCCCGGCCGGCACGTCGAGCTGGCCGTGGTCGGCGGTGACCAGCAGCGCGGCGTCGGGCGGCAACCCGTCGACGAGCCGGGTGAGCAGCCGGTCCACCTCCGCCGCGGCGATCCGCCAGGGCGCCGAGTCGACGCCGGTGACGTGGCCGTGCCGGTCCAGGTCGGGGTGGTAGCCGGAGACCAGGGTGGGCCCCGGCCCGGTGGCCAGGGCGGTGAGCATCCGCGCGGCGAGCGCGTCGACGCCGGCCGCGCCGCGGTAGTCGCCGCCCCGGTTGGCGGCCACCGTCAGCCCGCTGCCGCCGAACTCCGGCCGGCTCACCACCGTCACCGCGACGC
This sequence comes from Micromonospora sp. NPDC023814, assembly GCF_040639595.1. Lineage (NCBI taxonomy): Bacteria > Bacillati > Actinomycetota > Actinomycetes > Micromonosporales > Micromonosporaceae > Micromonospora > Micromonospora sp. NPDC023814. Next base: position 128,158 of record NZ_JBFAAF010000004.1, on the reverse strand, counting down.
CGGCCGCCCGGGCCCGTTCGAGCTGGGTGCGGACGGGCTGCCAGCGCCGCGGCTCCGGGTCGGCCGCCCACTCGATGTGGTTGAGCACCCGGTCGGTGCCCGGCACCCGCAGGGTGAAGCCGAGCACGCCGTGCGCGCCGGGCGCGGCGCCGGTGCCCAGCGTCACCAGGCTGGTCGGCGTGGTGGACGGGAAGCCGGAGGTCAGCGGCCGGCCCACGGTCGCGGCGAGCCCGGCCAGGGCCGGCGCGTACGGCGCGGCGGTCGGGATCTGGTGCCAGCCGAGGCCGTCCACCAGCAGCACCGCCACCCGGCGCACCCCGGCCAGCGCGGCGCCCAGCCCGAGCGGGTCGGTGGCGCCGGGCACGCCGAGCACGGCGAGCGCGCTGGGCAGGACGTCGGCGAGGCTGCCGCCGCCGTAGCGCGGCCCGACGATCTCCAGCGGATCGGTCACGGGCGACGGGCGAACAGGTGCAACTGTGCGGCGAGGTCCCGCCAGGGGGCCCGCCCGGCGAGCGCCCGCTCCAGCTCCACCAGGGCGGCCGGCTGACCGTCCGCGACGGCGGCCGGGAGGAGGTCGGCGAGCACGCGTACGCCGTGGATCTCCTCGACCACGAGCCCGGCGGCGCCGAGCAGCGCGGCGACGGTCTCGGCGTCGTAGCGCCGGCGCAGCGTGTCCCGGGCGCCGGCGGTGCCGGCCGGATCGGCGGCCAGCGCGGCGGCGACGTCCAGGTGCCCGTTCATCGCCCGGCCGAGCACCGCGGCGGCCCGGCCGGCGACCAGCACACTCGCGGCGCCGCCCGGGCGCAGCGCGGCGGCCAGCGCGGTCACCACCGGCGCCGGGTCGTCGACCACCTCCAGCACGGCGTGGCAGAGCACCAGGTCGGCGCTGCCCGGCTCGACCAGCCCGGCGAGCGCGTCGCCGTCGCCCTGCACGGCGCGGACCCGCTCGGCGACGCCGGCCTCGGCGGCCCGGCGGGTCAGCGCGGCGAGCGCGTCGGGACTGGCGTCGACCACGGTCACCCGGTGCCCGGCCTGGGCGAGCGGGACGGCGAAGCCGCCGGTGCCGCCGCCGACGTCGAGCACGGTCAGCGCGGTGTCGCCACGGCGCTCCAGCTCGGCGCGCAGCACCGACCAGATCACGGCGGTACGGGGGGTCAGCGGCGGCCCGGCGAGCCGGCCTGGGGTCTGCTCCACCCGGTCGAGCCTAGTCACCCGGTCCAGCCCCGACGGGGACCGCCCGGGGAGGCGGTCAGGACTCGCCGGTGGCGCCGTCCTCCTCGGCCCGCGACCGCAGGGCGTTGGCCACCGGACCCTCGGTGATCTCGTACTCGCGCGGTTCGGTGTGGTGTGCCGGGGTCCAACCGGCGTTGAGCCGGGTCCGCCGGGAGTTGGCCACTCCACCGCTGTATCCGTGATTCCCCGTCATCGGTTCATTCCCCCTCGTGCCACGCAGGCCGCTCTGCCCGCGCGAGCAGGAGTCTCCCGCCATCGGCGGCGAAAAACCGTAATGTGGATCACTGCCGTCAACGGAAATCGCGCGATGCCGGGCTGACCGGCGGCTCGATGGCGTCCAGCCGGTCGGCGGTGAGGTTGGTGACTCCCTCGTGCCGCTGCAACCGGCCGCGCACCACCAGCGCCGCGCTGGTGCGGGCGATTCGACGGTAACGCTGCCAGAGCCCCGGGGAGCAAGTGACATTGAGCATCCCCGTCTCGTCCTCCAGGTTGAGGAAGGTGACCCCGCCGGCGGTCGCGGGGCGCTGCCGGTGGGTGACGATCCCGCCGACCCGGATCCGCCGACCCGGCTCCACCCGGCCGAGCCGGGCGATCGGCACCGCGCCGAGGGCGTCGAGCTGCGGGCGGATGAAGCGGGCCGGGTGACTCTCCGGCGACAGCCCGGTCGCCCACACGTCGGCGACCAGCCGGTCCACCGCCTCCATGCCGGGCAGGGTGGGCGCGGCCGCGCCGGTCACCGTGCCGGGCAGGCGGCCCGGCCGGTCCTGGGCCGCCGCGCCGGCCGCCCAGAGGGCCTGCCGCCGGGACAGCCCGAAACAGGCGAAGGCGTCCGTGGTGGCCAGCGCCTCCAGCTGCGCGGCGGTGAGACCCACGCGCCGGGCCAGGTCCGCCATGTCGCGGTACGGCCCGTGCGCCGTCCGCTCCGTCTCGATCCGCTCGGCCACCTCGTCGCCGAGGGTACGCACGGCGGAGAGCCCGAGCCGGACGGCCGGGCCGCCCAGCCCCCAGGCGTGTGGCGGCTCCCCCGGCGCGCTGCCCCAGCGGGTCTGCGGGAGGGACTCCAGCACCGCCTTGGCGCCGCTGGCGTTGATGTCGGGCCGGCGGACCTCGACGCCGTGCCGGCGGGCGTCGTCGACCAGGGTCTGCGGGGAGTAGAAGCCCATCGGCTGGGCGTTGAGCAGCGCGGCCAGGAACGGGCCCGGGTGGTAGCGCTTGAGCCAGGAGCTGGCGTAGACCAGGTAGGCGAAGCTCATCGCGTGGCTCTCCGGGAAGCCGTAGCTGGCGAACGCGGAGAGCTTGCGGTACACGTCGTCGGCCAGCTCGCCGGTGATGCCCCGCTCCGCCATGCCCGCGTAGAGGCGCTCGGCGATCCGGGCCATCCGCTCGACGGAGCGCTTGGCGCCCATCGCCCGGCGCAACTGGTCGGCCTCCGCGGCGTCGAAGCCGGCCAGGTCGATGGCGAGCTGCATGAGCTGCTCCTGGAACAGCGGCACGCCGAGGGTCTTCTCCAGCGCGTTGCGCATCAGCGGGTGCGGGTAGGTCACCGGCTCCTCGCCGTTCTTGCGCCGGATGTACGGGTGCACCGAGCCGCCCTGGATCGGGCCGGGCCGGATCAGCGCCACCTCGACCACCAGGTCGTAGAAGCAGCGGGGCTTGAGCCTCGGCAGGGTGGCCATCTGGGCGCGGCTCTCCACCTGGAACACCCCGACCGAGTCGGCCCGGCAGAGCATGTCGTAGACCTCCGGGTCGTCCAGCGCCATGCCGCCGAGGTCCAGGCTCATCCCGATCATGTCGTAGCCGTAGTGCAGCGCGGAGAGCATGCCGAGCCCGAGCAGGTCGAACTTGACCAGGCCGACGGCGGCGCAGTCGTCCTTGTCCCACTGCAGCACGCTGCGGCCGGGCATCCGCCCCCACTCCACCGGGCAGACCTCGATCACCGGACGGTCGCAGATCACCATCCCGCCGGAGTGGATGCCCAGGTGCCGGGGGAACGTCTGCAGTTCGTTGGCGTACGCGACCACCTGCTCGGGGATGTCCTCCACGTCGACCGCCGCGACCGAGCCCCACCGGTCGATCTGCTTGCTCCAGGCGTCCTGCTGGCCGGGCGAGAAGCCGAACGCCTTGGCCACGTCCCGCACCGCCGAGCGGGGCCGGTAGGAGATGACGTTGGCGACCTGGGCGGTGTGCTCCCGGCCGTACCGGGCGTAGACGTGCTGGATGACCTCCTCCCGGCGGTCGGACTCGATGTCCACGTCGATGTCGGGCGGGCCGTCGCGCTCCGGGGCGAGGAACCGCTCGAAGAGCAGCCGGTGCCGGACCGCGTCCACGTTGGTGATCCGCAGCGCGTAGCAGACCGCCGAGTTGGCCGCCGAGCCCCGGCCCTGGCAGTAGATGTCCTGCTCGCGGCAGAACGCGACGATGTCGTAGACCACCAGGAAGTAGCCGGGGAAGCCCAGCTCCTCGATCATGTTCAGCTCGTGGTCGAGCTGCGCGTACGCCCTCGGGTGCGCCTCCCGGGGGCCGTAGCGCTCCCGCGCCCCCCGCTCGGTCAGGTGGCGCAGCCAGCTCATCTCGGTGTGCCCCGGCGGCACCGGGTACGCCGGCAGCCGCGGCGCGACGAGCTGGAGGTCGAAGGCGAGTTCGGCCCCGAACTCGGCGGCCCGGGCCACCGCCCCCGGGTACGCGGCGAACCGGGTCGCCATCTCGGCCCCGCTGCGCAGGTGGGCGGTACCGGCCGCGGGCAGCCAGCCGTCGATCTCGTCCAGGCTGCGCCGGGCCCGTACGGCGGCGACGGTGGTGGCCAGCCGGCGCCGGCCCGGGGTGGCGTAGTGCACGTTGTTGGTGGCCACCGTGGGCAGGCCGGCCGCCGCCGCCAGCTCGGCGAGCGCGTCGTTGCGGTCGGCGTCGACCGGGTGCCCGTGGTCGGTCAGCTCCACCGCCACCGTCTCCGCGCCGAAGAGGGCGGTCAGCCGGTCCAGCTCGCGGGCCGCCGCGTCCACCCCCTCGGTGAGCAGCGCCGCCGGCACGTGCCCCTTGCGGCAGCCGGTGAGCACCAGCACGTGGTCGCGCAGCTCCGCGGCGACCTCCTCCAGCTCGCCGTAGACCGGTCGGCCCTTCTCGCCGCCGCGCAGCTGGGCGCGGGCGATGGTCGAGGCGAGCCGGGCGTACCCCTCGTGGCCGTGGGCCAGGAGCAGCAGGTGCCGCCCGAGCGGGTCGGGCTCGCCGTTCTGCGGGCCGGGCAGGTCCAGGGAGAGCTCGGCGCCGAAGATCGTCGGCAGGTGCAGCGCGCGGGCCGCCTCGGCGAAGCGCACCACCCCGTAGAAGCCGTCGTGGTCGGTGACGGCGAGCGCGGTGAGCCCCAGCCGGGCGGCCTCCTCGGCCAGCTCCTCGGGGTGGCTGGCGCCGTCGAGGAAGCTGAAGTTGGTGTGGGCGTGCAGTTCGGCGTACGGCACCACGCCGTCGGGGCGGGTCAGCTCCGGTGGCTGGTAGTGCTCCCGCTTGCGGCTCCAGGCGGGAGAGTCGCCGCCGTCGGCGTCCACGGCCAGCGGGTCGACCACGTGCAGGTGCCGCTCGTCACGCGACCGGCCGCCCTGCCCGTCGGCCCGCCCGGCACGGGGTTTCCGGCCGGAGAGCACGCGTTCCAGCTCCGACCAGGGCAGCTTCGGGTTGTGGAAGCTCATCGGGGCCCCGCCGGGTTGACGTCGTGCCGCTGCCGCTCGGCGGCGACGCCCGCGGTCGGCCGGGCGCCCTCAGTCATAGATCGCCTCCACCAGCCAGTGCCCGGCCTCCACCGCGAGCAGCAGGGCCGTGCCGTCGGCCAGGCAGACCTGGAACCGGGCCCGGCGGCGGGCCTCGGCCGGCGCCCACCAGCGCTCGTCGACCGGCCACGGGCCGGCCCAGCCGACGATCTCGGCGGGCCGCGCGGTGCCCACGGTCAGCCGGGCCGGCGCGGCGCTGACCTGGAGCCGCGCGCTGACCACGACCGGCTCGCCGGCGGCGTCGTGCACGGCCGCGGCGAGCGGGTCGGGCAGCACCACCGCCGGCGCGGGCGGCGGCAGCCGGCCCGGCCACGGCGGCTCGCCCGACCGCGCCGACGGCCGGCCCGACAGCGGCGACGGCCGGTCCGACAGCGGCGACGGCCGGTCCGGCAGGGACGACTGACCCGGCCGGTCCGACGGCCCGTCCGGCAGGGGCGGTGGGCCGGGGCGGGCCGGCAGGCGTTCGTCCCCCCACGGCACCAGGCGCACCTGGTCGGCGGGCGAACGGCCGCCGCCGAGCACCGCGGTGACCACAGCCTCGGGGCCGAGGATGCCCTGCACCCTGCTCAACGCCCGGTGCGCCCGCTCCCGCTCCTCGCCGGCCTCCCCCCACAGGCCGGGTTGCAGGCCGGCCTGGGCGATCACCCCGTCGGGGACCAACCGCAGCCGGATGATGCCCGCCGTCGGCCGGGCCGGGCGGGCGCCGCCCCGGCCGGCGCCACCGGACAGCCAGCCGTCGAGCTGCCAGCGCACCCGGTCCGCGATGGCGGCCGAGCTGAGCAGCCCGTCGTGCCGCCAGACCCGGTGCAGCTCCTGGCCGTGCGCGGTGACTGCCTCGATGCCGAGGCGGGTGCAGGCCAGCCCGTGCGCGGCGAGCCGGTCGTGCAGCCGCTCGGCCAGCGCCCGGGCGGCGAAGGCCGCCGTGTCGACCCGGTCGAGCGGCTCGTCGTGGTCGGCGGTGACCGCGAGGTCGGCCGGAGGCTGCCGGACGGCGAGTGGACGGTGGTCCCGCCCGGCGGCCAGCCGGTGGGCGAGCGCGCCGTCGAAGCCGAACCGGGCCAGCACGTCGCCGGAGGGCAGCGCGGCGAAGTCACCCAGGGTGCGTACGCCGAGCCGGCGCAGCAGGTCGGTCAGGGCCTGCCGGCCGAGCGCCTCGACCGGCAGGTCGGCGAGGAACCGCGGTGTCGCGCCGGGCGGGACGACCTGCCCGGCGCGGGCGGCCAGCCCGGCGGCGAAGACCCCGTCGGCGATGCCGACCTGGCTCTCCACCGCGCACGCCTGGGCGACGTGCTCGACGATCCGCTCGGCGGCCGCCTCCTCTCCCCCCAGGTAGCGGCTCGGCCCCCGGGCCGCCACCGCACACGCGCCGGGACGCACCACCTCGACGCCCGCGACCAGCTCCTCGACCGCGGCGACCACCGGCTCGAACGCCCGGGCGTCCCGCCCCGGGTCGTACTCGACCACGGCGAGCTGCGGGCAGCGCCCCTGCGCCTCCCGTTTGCGCAGCCCCCGGCGCACCCCCTCGGCGCGCGCCCGCTCCGAGCAGGCGACCACCCGGTTGGCGTGCAGCACGGCGACCGGGCCGGTGGCGGGCACCCCGTCGACGATCTCGGCGGCGAGCACCGGCCAGTCCGGGCACCAGAGCAGCAGGGTCCGCACCGGCGCACCGGTCATGCCGGACCGACCAGGGTGAGCGGGCCGCGCCGGGAGGTGTCGGCGGACGAGACGGCCGGCGGGGCGGACACGGTGGACGCGGCGACCGGGCGGAGCCGGCCGGCGGCCGACCGGCCGGTGACGGACCCGGCGGCAGGGCCGGGGGCGGAGCGGGGAACGACCCGGGTGAGCCCGTCCCCGGGCAGCCACATCCTGATCTCCTTGGGGCGGGCGGCGGCCCCGCGCCCACGCGCCGAGACGGTGACCTCGCGGCGGCGCAGCCGGCCCCGGCCCGTCCCGAGCCCCTCCCAGGCTCCCCGGACCACCTGGAGGGTCACGTCCGCGCCGTCCCACCGCCCGTACGGGACGAGGACGCTGCCCCGTTGCCGGGCCCGGGCGGCCAGCCGGTTGGCGACCGAGGCGGAGACCGTCGCCGGCACGGCGGTGACCACGACGTCCACCCCGTCGATCAGCGCGGCGACGACGGTGGCCCACTCCGGGCCCGGATGGGGCACCAGGGCGAGCCGGTCCAGGGCGATGCCGAGCTCGGCGGCCGCGCCCGCCCCGAACGTCGGCACCCCCACCACGGCGCACCACGAACCGGCCCGGGACGCCTCGGCGAGCAGCGCCAGGACCAGCGAGGTGCCGCCGCTGCGCCGGGGTTGACCGGTGGCGACCGCGATCGTGCTGCCGCGCCGCAGCCCCCGGTTGGGCAGCAGCCCGGTCAGCTCCGGGGCCACCGGCAGCACCCGGTGACCGCCCGCCGGATCCGGCGCGCTCGCCGGACGCACCAGAGCGGCCAGTGCGGCGGAACCGACCACCATCCGGCCCGCCATCGGACCTACCCCCTGTCGTGCTGTCGATCGGATGTGCGCGTGGCGCCCGGCCGCCCGGCTCCCCCCGCCGGGCGGGCCGGGCGCCACGGATCAGGCGGCGAGGCCGTCGAGCGCCGGTTGGTGGGCCACGCCGAGCGCGGCCTCCACCACCGCGACGAACTGTTCGGCGGCGCGCAGCAGGTCGTCGGCCTCCCGGGCGGTCACGACCCGCGGGATGCCGGCCTCGGCGGCGGCGCGCTTGCCGGCGCCGAGGGCGAAGAACCGGGCCCACTCGTCGAGCTCGGGGGCGACACCGGAGAGCAGGACCCAGACGCTGGTGATCCGGTTGCGCCGGGCCGGGGTGGGACGCGCCCGGGCGGCGAGCAGGGCCGCCGCCGCGCGCAGCGCGGCCAGGTGGGCGGCCGCGTAGCGGAGGCCGTCGGGGCGGGTCTGGGCGGCCTCGGCCAGCCCGTGGCGGGCCACCGCGAGAAGCTGGGCGGGGGTGCGGTGCGGCAGCACGTGCGCCGGCACCGTCGGTGCCTGAGCCGGGTTGGTCGGCATGGGACTGTCTCCTCCACGTGGCCGAGCCGCCCCTGAGGGCGGAGCTGGTCCGCCGGCGGGACGCCGGGTCGAGTGGTGCGGAGGAAGACGCACCGGATGGGGCCGGCCGGGTGTGGACGCTTCCCCACACCACACCCGGCCGGCACAACCGGCGGGTTCGTCGCCCGCCGCCCGGGGGTCGTGGGCGGCGGGCGACGCTCCTGCCTGACGGGCCGGGCTCGCGACTGCCCGGGACCCAGGTGCGGCCCGCGGAGCCGCACCGCCCGGGACCGGCGCCGCGAAACACCACCCCGGGCTGTTTGGAACGGGCGTTCGAGGCAATCGAACACTCGTTCTAACTACTGCTGACAGTACACCCTCCCTCCGACGAAAATGCAACGTGTGGCGCGCGGGAGTCGGCCGGCCGTCCCCACGCGCCACGCCCTGTCGGGCGGCAGCTCCCGGCGCCCGCCGGCGCGGCCACGGCGGCGTACCGCGCCAAGCCGGGCGGGGCGACCGAGGATCCGGGGCACGCCGGCCCGAGCGGCGCACCGGCGGGCGGTGCGACCGACGTAACGACTGGTGGTCCTTACGGCCCTGACGAGGGCGGCGGTAGCCTCCGCTCGTGACAACCCCCCGCCCCGCCCTCGGGGTCGCCATGGTGCTCGGCTCGGGAGCGCTGTTCGCCGTCAACGGCACGGTCTCCAAGCTGGTGCTCCGCGCCGGCCTGGACGCACCGCAGCTCACCCTGCTGCGCGCCGTCGGCGCCGTCACCGGGCTGCTGGCCCTGAGCCTGCTGCTGCGCCCGGGGGCGCGCCGGCTCCGGGTCACCCCCCGCCAACTGCCGCTGCTGATCGGGTACGGGCTGACCGGCTTCTTCGCCGTGCCGATGCTCTACTTCGTCGCCATCTCCCGGCTGCCGGTCGGGATCGGGCTGCTGTTCGAGTACACCGCCCCGCTGCTGGTCGCCCTCTGGGCCCGGTTCGGCCAGCGCCACCGCGTACGCCCGCGGCTCTGGGCCGGCCTGGCGCTGAGCCTGCTCGGCCTCGGCTGCGTGGCCGAGGTGTGGGGCGAGCTGAAGCTGGACGGCCTCGGCGTGCTCGCCGGCCTCGGCGCCGCGGTCTTCCTCGCCGGCTACTACGTGCTCGGCTCGCACGGCGTGGCGCGACGGGACACGCTGTCGCTGTGCACCTGGGCCTTCGGCGCCTCCGCCGTGGCGGGCCTGCTCACCCGCGCCGTCACCGTGGGCGCCGGCGGCTGGGAGCCGCTGACCGCCGACACCGACCGGGGCGTGCCGGTGGCGCTGCTCTGCGGGTACGTGGTGGTGCTCGGCTCGATCGTGCCGTACCTGCTGGTCGCCGGGGCGATGCGGCACCTCCCGGCGACCAGCGTCGGGATCGTCGGCATGGTCGAGCCGGTGATCGCCTCGGCGGTCGCCTGGGTCGTCCTCGGCGCCGGCGAGGCGCTCAACACCGCCCAGCTCGCCGGCGGGCTCCTGGTGCTGGTCGGCGTCGCGCTGGCCGAGACGGCCCGGGTCGCCGCGCCCCGGGCCACCGCGCCGCCCGCGCCGGACGCCGTCGCCGTCCCCCGCTGAGCCGACCGGAGCGGCCGGCCCACGACCCCGGCCCGCGACGCCGTGCCGGCCGCGCCCTGCGCGAAGGGAGCCGGCGTGGCCGGGTGCGCCGGCGGCGGGCGTACCGGGAAGAATGGCGGCATGCAGCCACACCCGAACGTACGGGCGGTGCAGGACGTGCTCGACGCCGCAGGCGCGCGGGACGGGTCCGGCGCGCCGAGCGCCGTCCGCCTGCTGCCCGACGCGGTCCACACCGCCGCGGCCGCCGCCGAGTCGCTCGGCGTCGGGGTCGGCCAGATCGCCAACTCGCTCGTCTTCGAGGCGGACGGCGCGCCGCTGCTGGTGCTCACCTCCGGCGCGCACCGGGTGGACACCGCCGGCCTGGCCGCGTCCATCGGGATCACCCGGCTGCGCCGGGCCACCCCGGACTTCGTCCGCGCGCACACCGGGCAGGTGATCGGCGGGGTCGCCCCGGTCGGCCACCCGCGCCCACTGCGCACCCTGGTCGACACCGCCCTCGAGCGGTACGACGAGATCTGGGCGGCCGGTGGCGTCCCGCAGGCGGTCTTCCCCACCACGTACCGGGAACTGCTGCGGGTCACCGGCGGCACGCCGGCCGAGGTGGCGTGAGCGAGCGGAGCGAGCGAACCATCGGGCTCAGCAGCGTGGCGCCTCGCGCCGCCGTCGAGCAGAGCGAGGCGGTGGCGTGAGCGAGCGGAGCGAGCGGACCATCGGGCTCAGCAACGGCACCGACGGCGTGGACGGCGTCCCGGGGCTGGTCACCCTGCACGTGTGGCGCACCTCCCGCGCCGCGCTGCCCCGGGCGCTGACCCGGATGGCGGTCGACCCCCGCCGACTGCGCGCGCTGCCCGGCGTACGGTTCGGCAAGCTGCTCGGCACCGGGACCGGCACCGGCTTCGGACCAGGCGACGCCGACCTGACCCGGTGGGCGGCGCTGACCGTGTGGGACTCCCCCGCCGCGTCCGCCCGCTTCGACGACTCGCCGGTGGGGCGCGCCTGGGCGCGTCTCTCCCGCGCGGCCGTCCGGGTCGACCTGCGCCCGCTGAGCAGCCGGGGCGAGTGGTCGGGCCGCCGGCCGTTCGGGGAGCCGCCCGGCGGCCGGGTCACCGGCCCGGTGCTGGCCCTGACCCGGGCCCGGCTGCGCCCCCGGCGGGCAGTCACCTTCTGGCGGGCGATCCCCCCGGTGGCCGCCGCGTTGCACGCCGCGCCCGGCCTGCTGGCCCGGTTCGGCGTCGGCGAGGCCCCGCTGGGCTGGCAGGGCACGGTGAGCGTGTGGCGTGACCCGGCGGACCTCGTGGCGTTCGCGTACCGTCACCCGGAGCACCGCGCCGCGATCATGCGGACCCCCACCGAGGGGTGGTACGCGGAGGAACTCTTCGCACGGTTCGAGGTGCGCGACGTGGTCGGTGACCGGGCGGTGCTGGGGTGGGTCGCGGACGGCGGCCCGGGAGCGGTGGAGGGTGCACGGTCATGAGGTTGGTGCGGTGGACACCGGACGATCTCGTCCGGCGGCTGGACGACGTGGTGGCCGTCTACGGCGAGGCGATGGGGTACCGCACCGACCTGCTGGAGGCGCGGCGCGGCTACATCGCCACCCACGTACGCCGGCCCGGCTTCCGCGCCGTCGCCAGCCTGACCAGCGAGGGTCACCTGGCCGGCTTCGGCTACGGCTACCTCGGCGCCCCCGGGCAGTGGTGGCACGACCAGGTGTGGCGGGCGCTGCACACCCCGGCCCGGCAGCGCTGGCTGACCGACTGCTTCGAGGTGGTGGAGCTGCACGTCCGGCCGCCCGCGCAGGGGCACGGCCTGGGCGCGGGGCAGCTGCGGGCCCTGCTCACCCTGGCGGAGGGGACGACCACCCTGCTCTCCACGCCGGAGGCCGACGAGCAGCGGTCCCGGGCCTGGCGGCTGTACCGCCGGTTCGGCTTCGTCGACGTCCTGCGCCACTTCCACTTCCCCGGCGACGAGCGCCCGTTCGGCGTGCTCGGCCGGGACCTGCCGCTGGAGCCGCCGGCGCCCGCCCCGCCCGGCCGGCCCGGTCGGGCCGCGCCGTGACCCGGCGGCTGTCCTGGGCGCTGCTGGCCGTGCTGGTGCTGGCGCAGATCTGCTACCCGCTGACCACCGGGCAGACCCGGGCCCGGCTGACCGTCGCCACCGTCGTGCTCGGCTACCTGCTCTCGGTCGGCCACGCGCTGCTCAGCCGGGGCCCGCGTACGGCGGCGGCGCTGGTGGCGGTGGCCACCGTCGGCGGATTCGCCATCGAGGCGCTCGGCGTGGCCACCGGCTTCCCGTTCGGCGGCTACGACTACTCCGGCGAGCTGGGGCCGAAGCTGGCCGGAGTGCCGCTGATCATCCCGCTGGCCTGGACGTGGATGGCCTGGCCGGCCTGGCTGGCCGCCACCCGGCTGACCGGCGGCGACGCCGGAGACCTGCCGGGGCGCCGGGGTGACGCCGGGGGCCGACCGGGACGCCGGGGCGGCCGGTTCCCCGTCCGGCGGATCGCGCTGGCCGCCGTCGGGCTGGGCGCCTGGGACCTCTTCCTCGACCCGCAGATGGTGGCCGAGGGCTACTGGGTCTGGCGGGACGCCACCCCCGCGCTGCCCGGCCTGCCCGGCATCCCGGTGAGCAACTACCTGGGCTGGCTGCTCTTCGCCGTGCTGATGATGGGCGCGCTGCGCCCGCTGGCCGGGCCCGCCGTCGCCGGCACCGACGGGCGGGACCACCCGATGTTCGCGCTCTGGCTGTGGACGTACTTCTCCAGCGTGCTGGCCCACGCGGTCTTCCTCGACCTGCCCGCCTCGGCGCTGTGGGGCGCGGCCGGCATGGCGGTGGCCGCCGTGCCGCTGGCGGTGACGCTGGTCCGCTCCCGCCGCGACGACCGGATTCAGCCCCGTCAGCCGCAGCGCCCCGGCGTCGACGCGACGGCATGACCGCCGCCCTCGCGCTGCTGCTCGGCGTCGCCGCGTTGACCGCGCACACCCTGGTCAACGCCGGCCGCTGGCTGCGCCGCCCGACCGACCGGCCGGCGCCGGTCACCGAGCCCGTGGCGGTGCTGCTGCCGCTGCGCGACGAGGCCGGGCGGGTCGCCCCCTGCCTGCGCGCGCTGCTCGCCCAGCGGGGCGTGCCGGCGCTGCGCGTCGTGGTGCTCGACGACGGGTCGACCGACGGCACGGCGGAGGTGGTCCGCGCGGTGGCCGGCGACGATCCCCGGGTCACCCTGCTCGACGGGGTCGCACCGCCGCCGGGCTGGCTGGGCAAGCCGCACGCCTGCTGGCAGCTGGCCGCCCGCGCCGACCCCACGGCGACCGTCCTGGTCTTCGTCGACGCCGACGTGGTGCTCGCCCCGGACGCGGTCGCGGCGGCGGTCACCGAGCTGCGCGCCGCGCGGGTGACGCTGCTGTCTCCGTACCCCCGGATCCTGGTGGCGACGGCGGCCGACCGGCTGGTCCAGCCGCTGTTGCAGTGGCTGTGGCTGACCTTCCTGCCGCTGCGGGCGATGGAGCGCTCGCCGCGGCCGTCGCTGGCCGCCGCGGGCGGGCAGTTCCTGGTGGTGGACCGGGCGGGCTACGACGCGGCCGGAGGGCACGCCGCAGTAGCGGACAGGATCCTGGAGGACATCGAGCTGGCCCGCGCGGTCAAGCGGGCCGGCGGCCGGATCGCCCTCGCCGACGGCTCCCGGCTGGCCGCCTGCCGGATGTACGAGGACTGGCCGCAGCTGCGCGACGGCTACACGAAGTCGCTCTGGGCGACCTTCGGCCACCCGGGGGCCGCCGCCGCGGTGGTGGTCCTGCTGCTCCTGCTGTACACCGCTCCCCCGCTGCTGGCGGCGGGCGCCCTGGCCGCCGGCACGCCGGCGGTGGCCGCCGCGGCGCTGGTCGCCTACCTGCTCGGGGTGGCCGGGCGGGTGGTCAGCGCCCGGGCGACCGGCGGGCGGTGGTGGCCCGACGCGCTGGCACACCCCGTGTCGGTCGTGGTCCTCGGCTGGCTGACCCTGCGGTCGTACCATCTGCGGAAGCGGCGACGCCTGTCCTGGCGCGGCCGCCCCGTCACCTAGGGAGGCGCGGCATGGCGCGGATCGTGGTCGTCGGCGCCGGGGTGGGCGGGCTGGCCACCGCCGCCCGGTTGGCCGCCACCGGGCACGAGGTCACCGTGCTCGAACGCGCGGACACGGTGGGCGGCAAGCTCGGCCGGTACGTCCACGACACCCCGGCCGGCCCGTTCCACTTCGACACCGGGCCGAGCCTGCTCACCCTGCCCGACGTCTTCCACGACCTGTTCGAGGCGACCGGCGCGAAGCTCGACGAGTACCTGGACCTGGTGCCGGTGGACCCGATCGTGCGGCACGTCTTCCCCGGCGGCGGCCCGGCCCTCGACTCGTGCGCCGACCCGGCCGAGTTCGCCGCCCGGATCGGCGCGGCCTTCGGCGACCGGGCCGCGGCGGACTGGCAGCGGCTGTGGCGCCGGGCCGCGCGGGTCTGGCAGGCGTCGCACCAGGACGTCCTGCGCCGCCCGATCGGCTCCCCGCTGGACCTGGCCGCGCTGGCCTGGCGGCTGGGCGACCTGGCCGCCATCGGGCCCGGCCGGACGCTGCGCGGGCTGGGCCGGCGGCACCTGTCCGACCCCCGGCTGCGGATGCTGCTCGACCGGTACGCCACCTACACCGGCGCCGACCCGCGCCGCGCGCCGGCCGCGCTGGTCGCCGTGCCGTACGCCGAACTGGCCTTCGGCGGGTGGTACCTGCGCGGCGGGCTGGGCAGGCTCGCCGACGCGCTGCTGACCCGCTGCCTGGACCTCGGCGTGGTCGTGCAGACCGGCGCCACGGTCACCCGGATCGACGCCGCGGGCGGCCGGGTGCACGGCGTACGCCTGCGCGGCGTCACCGCGCCGGTCCCCGCCGACGTGGTGGTGGCCAACGTCGACGCGCTGACCCTCTACCGGGACCTGCTGCCCAGCCCGCGCCGGCTGGCCGGGCTGACCGACCGCAGCCTGGCCGGCTTCGTGCTGCTGCTCGGCGTCGCCGGGGGCTCGGGGCTGGCCCACCACACCGTGTTCTTCCCCCGCGACTACGACGCCGAGTTCGACGCGGTCTTCGGCCAGCCGGGGCGCGGCGTGCGCGCCCGACCGGCGGCGGACCCCACCGTCTTCGTCACCGTGGCCGACGACCCGATGGTCCGTCCGGCCGGCCACGAGGCGTGGTTCGTGCTGGTCAACGCGCCCCGGCACGGCACCGCCGCCGGCGCGGTCGACTGGCGCCGGCCCGGCCTCGCCGAGGCGTACGCCGACCGGGTCCTCGACGTGCTGGCCGAGCGCGGCGTCGACGTGCGGGACCGGCTGGTGTTCCGGGAGGTCCGCACCCCGGCCGACCTGGCCGACGCGACGGGCGCCCCGGGCGGGTCGATCTACGGCACCGCCGGCGGCCTGCTCCGGCCGGCCAACCGGGGCCCGGCGCACGGGCTGTGGCTGGTCGGCGGCTCCAGCCACCCCGGGGGCGGCCTGCCGATGGTGACGCTCTCCGCCCAGATCGTCGCCGACGAGATCGGCCCCGCCTGGTAGGGCCGGCTGATGTAAGGAAGGGCACCTTCTTAACGCCTGAGGTAGAGGAAGGGCCCCTTCCTCACACCTCGGCAGCCCGGTCAGCCGGCGTCGATCAGGGCGCGGCGGACGGCGGAGAGGAGCTGGCCCAGCCCGAAGCCGGCCAGCAGCACCCAGACGGCGGTCGCCATGGTGATGGTGCCGGCCGCCAGGTCCGGCTCGATCAGCCCGGTCAGCCCGGCCAGCAGGAGCCCGACCAGGGCGACCGAGACCCGGGTGGGGCGCTCCCCCACGGTCACCGCGCCGATCTCCCGCATGCCGGCGGAGACCGCGCGGGCGCGCACGTACTCGTGCAGCCAGGAGAGCGCGCCGGCGGTCGCGACGAGCGCCCCGGGCGCCCCGATCAGCCAGAACGCGGCCAGCCAGGCGACCTCGCCGAGCCGGTCGGCCAGCGAGTCGTAGACGTAGCCGAGCCGGGTGGTGCGGTTCGTGGCCACCGCCACCGCGCCGTCGACGCTGTCCGCCACCGCGGCGAGCAGCACGAACAGCGCCCCGAGGAAGGGGCCGTCCTGCGGCCGTACGGCGAACAGCGGCACGCAGGCGCAGAGCAGCACGCCGACCACGGTGACCGGCGTCGGGCCGACCCGCAGCCGGCCCAGCACGAACCCGACGTGGTACGCGAACCGCAGCCAGGCGCGGACTACCGGGGCCGCCGCCCGCGGGTCGAAGCCCCCGTGCAGCCGGGCCCAGGCCGTGGCGTACTCGTCCCAGTTCAGCTGTGTGCCCACCACCGATCAACCGTCGCAGCGGCGCTCAGGTGTCGCGGCGTGTGCGGTCACACCCGCGCGCCGACCTGGAGGTTGTGCCAGACCTCGCGGGTCGAGGTGGAGCGGTTGAGGGTGATGAAGTGGATCCCCGGCACGCCCTCGTCGAGCAGCCGCCGGCACATCTCGCTGGCCTGCTCGACGCCGAGCCGGCGCACCGCCTCCGGGTCGTCGGCGATCGCCGCGAACCGCTCGGCCAGGGCCGGTGGGAAGGGCGCCCCGGAGAGCTGCACGGAACGCTCGATCGTGCCGATCTGGGTCACCGGCATCACTCCGGCCAGGATCGGGGTGTCGCAGCCGGCCGCGGCGACCCGGTCGCGCAGCCGAAGGTAGTCGTCGGCGTCGAAGAACATCTGGGTGATCGCGAACTCGGCGCCGGCCCGGCACTTGCGGACGAAGTGCTCCGTGTCGCTGGCCACGTCGGGCGAGCGCGGGTGCTTGTACGGGAACGCCGCCACCCCCACGCTGAAGTCGCCGGCGTCGCGCACCAGGCGGACCAGGTCCTCGGCGTAGAGCACGCCCTCGGGGTGGCGGACCCACTCGCCGCCCGGGTTGCCCGGCGGGTCGCCCCGCACGGCGAGCACGTTGCGCACCCCGACCCCGGCGAGCCGGCCGATGACGTGGCGCAGCTCGGCGACGGAGTGGTCGACCGCGGTCAGGTGGGCCATCGGCAGCAGGGTGGTCTCGGTGGCGATCCGCTCGGTGACCGCGACCGTGGTGTCGCGGGTCGACCCGCCCGCGCCGTAGGTGATCGAGACGAACGAGGGACGCAGCGACTCCAGCTCGCGGATCGCCTGCCACAGCAGCCGCTCGCCCTGCTCGGTCTTGGGCGGGAAGAACTCGAACGAGAAGGTCGGCTGGTGGTCACGGATCAGCTCCCCGATCGCCGGCTGCGGATTGGGGAGGACCGAGGGAAGACCGAGCGCCACCCCACGACTCTAGCGGGCGGGGCACGCCGCGCCGGAGACCTTCCCACAGCGGGGGACGCCGGCGGCACGCGGGTCGACGCGCCCCACCGCACCGGGACCGGGCGGCCGGCGCCGGTCGACGCCCGCCCTGCGGCTCGGGGGCCGAACGGTCCGCGCGGGGGCGGTGCCCGAGCCGCAGGGCGCCGACCACATCCCGGACCCGCCTGCCGGGAGACAGGTCGCCGGCGCGGGGCGGCCCCGGGTCCGCCCGGCCGGGCCCGGAAAGCGTCGTACCCCCGGAGTAGTCATGGTGCAGCGCGGGGCGGGCCGGCCGGAGGGCGACCTGTCGGGGGCACGCGCGGGGGTCAGCCTTCCACCGGTGACGCACGGGTCCCGTCCGGGCCCGCGCCACCGCCCGCGCCGACGCCCCGCCCGGAGGACCGATGACGCCGCCCCCACCCGCTCCGCAGCTGCTCGGGCCGCTGCTCGCCCAGCTCCGGCTGGCCCGGGGCTGGAGCCAGTTGCGCCTCGCGGTCGAGCTCTGCGCCGCCTCCGGGGTGCCGACGCTCAGCCGGCACGAGGTCTCCCGGTGGGAACGGCAGCTGCGCGTCCCCGGCGAGTTCTGGCTCGGCTGGCTCGCCGTCGTCCTCGCGGTGCCGCTCGACCTGCTGGCCGACGCCGCGGCCCGGACCCGGCGCCTCGGTCCGCCGCCGTCCTTCGGCGGGTCCCGGTCCCGGGCGGCGCTGCTCGCCCTGGCCCAGCGCTGGCTGGTCGACCCGCGCGCCGCGCTGCTGCCCGGCGCGCCCGCCCGACCGACCGACGACCCGGGCGACGCCGAGACCTGCCCGGCCGGGTCCGGGCAGCCGGCCGACGACGGGGACCGCCCAGTCGGGTCCGGCGCACCGCCTCGGATCCCGGCCCGGCCGGCGGCTCCGGTGGTGGCCGACCGACCCGGGCCCCACCCGGCCCGGCCGCGTGCCCGGCCGGCAGGGCTGGCGGAGCTGCGCCGGCTCGACGACCTCGCCGGCGGGGCCGACCTGGCCGGGCTCGGGGCGTACCGGCTGGGGCGGGCGGTGCGGGCGCTGGCGGGATGCGGGCCGGCCGCGCGCCGCCGGCTGCTGCCCGAGCTGGCCGAGTCGGCCCAGCTCGCCGGCTGGCTCGCCGCCGACGCCGGGGACGCGGCCGGCGCGCTGGACGCCTACCGGTTGGCGTTGCGCGCCGCCGCGACCGCCGGTGACCCGGCGTTCGCCGGGCACGTGCTCGGCTCGGCCAGCCACCTGCTCGCCGGCGTGGGCGACCCGGAGGGCGCGCTGGTGCTGGCCCGCACGGCGTACGCCGGGGCGCGGCCGTGGGCCACCCCCGGCCTGCGCGCCCTGCTGCTGCACCGGGTGGCGCTGGCCGCAGCGACCGGGGGTCGGGCCGGGGCGGCGCGGCAGGCGCTCGAGGCGGCCCGCCGCGTGACCGGCGCGCCGGAGCCGGGCCGGGAGCCGCCGTGGCTCTACTGGCTCGACGGCCTGGAGCTGGCGGCGATGGCCGGGCGCACGCTGGTCGCGCTGGGCCGGCCGCGCCCGGCCGAGGCGCCGCTGCACGCCGTCCGGCAGCCCGGTCGCCCGCGCACCTCGGCGATCTACGGCGGCTGGCTGGCCCGCGGCTACCTCCAGCTCGGCGAGGTGGAGCGGGCCTGCGCCGTGGCCGGCGAGGCGCTGCTCGACGCGGTGCGCGCCGGGTCGCCCCGGGCGCTGGGCCACCTGGCCGAGGTGCGGCGGCGGCTGGCCGGGCACGGCGACGAGCCGGCCGTCCGGCGCTACCGGGCGCTGGTCGCGACGGCCGGCCCGTACCTGCCCCGCCCTGGGTCGCCGCCCGGACCGGGCGGCCGGCGGGGTCCGGCGACGCGCTCGGCGCGTCGGGCCCCCGGCGGTGCGGCGGGGTCGAGCCCGACCGGCTAGCGTCGTGGGGTGACCCACGCTGCTCCCGTTTCCCCGGTCGACCGTGCCGGGCTGCGTCAACGGATCGACAAGGCCCTGGCCGAGTTCCTGGCCGGTCAGCGCACCTGGATGACCGGCGTCGACGACGCCCTGAAGCCGGTCGCCGAGGCGATCGAGGCGTTCGTGCTGGGCGGCGGCAAGCGGCTGCGGCCGGCGTTCGCCTACTGGGGCTACCGGGGCGCCGGCGGGGTGGACTCCGACCAGGTCGTCACCGCTCTCGCGGCGCTGGAGTTCGTGCAGGCCAGCGCGCTGATCCACGACGACCTGATGGACCGCTCCGACACCCGGCGCGGGGAGCCGGCGGTGCACCGCCGGTTCGCGGCCCGGCACCAGGCGGCCGGCTGGGGCGGCGACGCGAACGGCTTCGGCGACGCCGCGGCCATCCTGCTGGGCGATCTCTGCCTGGTCTGGTCGGACGAGCTGCTGCACTCCTCCGGGCTGGACCCGCGCACGGTCGCCCGCGCCCGGCCCGTCTTCGACGAGATGCGCACGGAGGTCACCGTCGGCCAGTACCTCGACGTGCTGACCCAGGCCACGGGCGACACCTCGCTGGAGCGGGCCGGCAAGGTCGCCCGCTACAAGTCGGCGAAGTACACGGTCGAGCGGCCGGTGCTGCTCGGCGCCGCGCTGGCCGACGCACCGGCCGAGGTCCTGGCGGCGTACTCCGGGTACGGGCTGCCGTTGGGCGAGGCGTTCCAGCTCCGCGACGACGTGCTGGGGGTGTTCGGCGACCCGGCCCAGACCGGCAAACCCGCCGGCGACGACCTGCGCGAGGGCAAGCGGACCTATCTGGTGGCGGCGGCCCTGGAGGCGACGGACGAGGCGGGGCGCGAGCTGCTGCTCGGCGGGCTCGGCGATCCCGGGCTGGACGAGACCGGGGTCGCCCGGCTGCGAGAGATGATCAGCGACAGCGGCGCGCTGGCGCGTACCGAGCAGCGGATCGCCGCGCTGACCGACACCGCGCTGGCCGCGCTGGCCACGGTCGACCTGGAGACCGAGGCCCGGCAGTCCCTGGTCGACCTGGCCATCGCCGCCACCCGCCGCACAGACTGACCGCGCCCCACCCACGCCACCCACCCACCCACGCCACCCCGCCCCAGCCCACCCCGCGCCGCGATCTTGCACGTTCGGCCCGAGTTTTGTCCCGTGTGCCCGGAAATGCCGGGCACAAAGTGCAAGATCCGGGGCGGGAGGGCGGGGAGGGGGCGGGAGGGGCGGGGGTTAGAAGCCGAGGGCTTGGGCGCGGCGCTTGATCTCGCGGGCCTGGTCGCCGGCGAGCGCCTTCGCCGGGTTGGCGCCGGGGAGGGTCTCGTCCGGCTCGTAGAGCCAGCGCAGCGCGGCCTCGTCGTCGTAGCCGGCGTCGGCCAGCAGGTTGAGCACGCCGGGCAGGTGCTTGAGCACGGTCTTGTTGGCCACCAGGTCGGTCGGGATCCGGCGGACGCCGTCGCGGCGCACCGCGATCAGCTCGCGGTCCCGGATCATCTGGTGGACCTTGCTGATCGACACGTCGAGGCGCTCGGCCACGTCCGGCAGGGTCAGCCAGTCGGCGGCGTCGGCGGGGCCGGCGGTCTCGGGGGCGGGCACGGCCCGGTCGGCGGGTACGGAGTCGGTCACCCGACCACCCTGCCATGCCCCGGCCGGCCGGAACCAACGGCACCCCGATGAGGCGGCTGAGCAGGTCGGACAGGCGGCGCGAGCGCGACGGGAACGCTTCCGTCGCGGCCCGGCTGTACCATCCTGTTCAACCTTCACCCTCCGGGCACATAGACTCCCTGCCGATGGACACACAGGTCGCCGACACGTTGCTGGGCTCGCTGATCGACGGGCGCTACCGCATCCGCGGTCGCGTGGCTCGTGGCGGCATGGCGACCGTGTACACCGCCACCGACGAGCGCCTCGAGCGCACCGTGGCGGTCAAGATCATTCATCCGTCCCAGGCGCCCGAGACCCAGGCCCGGGCGGCGGGCTTCGTGGAGCGGTTCACCGACGAGGCGAAGACGATCGCCCGGCTGACCCACCCGAACGTGGTCGCGGTCTACGACCAGGGCACCCACGCCGGCCTGCCCTACCTGGTGATGGAGTACGTCCGCGGCCGTACCCTGCGCGACGTGCTCGTCGAGCGGCGTCGGCTCGACCCCGACGAGGCGCTGGCCATCGCCGAGCAGATGCTCGCCGCGATCGCCGCCGCGCACCGGGCCGGGCTGGTGCACCGCGACGTGAAGCCGGAGAACGTGCTGGTCGCCGAGGCACCCACCGGCGGCACGGGCAACCTCGTCGACAGCGTGGTCAAGGTCGCCGACTTCGGGCTGGCCCGGGCGGTCGAGGCGAGCGCCGACGACGAGAACGGCAACCAGCTGATGGCCACGGTCGCGTACGTCGCCCCGGAGCTGGTCACCGAGGGGCACGCCGACCCCCGCACCGACGTCTACTCCGCCGGCATCGTGCTGTTCGAGATGCTCACCGGCCGGGTGCCGTACGACGGGGACCGGCCGGTCGACGTCGCCTGGCAGCACGTCGACCGGGACGTCCCGGCGCCGTCGACGCTGGTGCCCGGCCTGCCCAAGGTGCTGGACGACCTGGTCGCCCGGGCCACCCGACGTGATCCGGGCGCCCGGCCGACCGACGCGGGCGCGCTGCTGGCCGAGGTGCAGGTGGCCCGGGACGACCTGGGCAACGCGAACACGCGTACCGCCGTGCTGCGCCGGGTGACCGACGAGCCGGCGGTGGCCCAGCCGACGATGGTGGTCGCGGCGGTCCAGCCGGCCGAGCGGCCGGCCTGGGCCCGGCTGCCCGAGGGCGGCGCGCCGCGGGCGGGCCGTCGCCGGGCCGCGGCCGAGGAAGGCGAGAGACCGCGGTCGCGGCTGTCCGCGCTGCGCGCCCGGGTGATGGGCGACCCGCGGGGCCGGATGGCGGTCATCGCCGCCGTGGTGGTGCTGGGCCTGGTGGCCGCCGGGGGCGGCTGGTGGTTCGGGGTCGGCCGCTACACGGTGGCGCCGCAGCTGGTGACCCTGAGCAAGGCCGACGCGGAGGCGCAGGCCGCCCGCGCCGGCTTCACCCTCGCCTACGCCGAGCCGCGCTACGACGAGAAGGTCCCGAAGGACGCCGTCCTGGCGCAGGATCCGGTCTCCGCCACCCGCATCGTCAAGGGCGGCACGATCACGCTGACCCTCTCGCTGGGGCCGGAGCGTTTCCCGGTGCCCGACGTGGTCGGCAAGGAGTTCGAGCTGGCCGAGGCGGACCTGCTCGACGCGAAGCTGGTGGTGGCGAAGGGCACCGCCCGCTACGACGACAACCTGCCCGCGGGCGTCGTGGTGGACACCAACCCGAAGGTGGGCACCGAGGTCAAGCCGGGCGACAAGGTCACCGTGATCCTGAGCAAGGGCAAGGCCCCGATCTCGGTGCCGAACCTGGTCGGCAAGAGCCTGGCCGAGGCCCGGACGATCCTCGCCCAGCTGGGCCTGGTGCTGGTCGAGCCGCCCACCTACAAGGACTCCGACAAGCCCAGGGACGAGGTCCTCGGGCAGAGCCCGGCGGACGGCGCCGGGGTGGAGCGGGGCGCCAAGGTCAAGCTGGAGATCAGCAAGGGCCCGCCGCTGGTCCCCGTGCCCCGGGTCATCGACCTGCCGTGCCAGCAGGCCAAGCAGGTGCTGGAGAGCCAGCAGTTCCCGGTGGTGATCCAGTTCAACCCGAACGGCATCACCCGCTTCCAGAACCCGCCGGAGAACACGCAGGTGCCGCCGGGCACCCAGGTCACCATCGGGTGCCTGTGACGATGCCGGAACACCACGAGATGACGGCGCAGGACGAGATGACGACGCAGGACGGGACGACGCAGCACCGGCCGGTCGGCTCGCACACGCCCACCTCCGGCGGCCTGGCGAAGGCGGCCCTGCCGTACGCCGACGCGGCCGGCTCGCAGGTCGTGCAGGTCTACGTCTCCAACTCGCGGGGCTGGGCGCTGCCGGCCGGCGACCCGGCCCAGGACGCGCTGTTCCGCGACGGCTGCGGCGAGCGGGGCCTGCCGGTCTTCATCCACGCGTCGCTGCTGGTCAACCTCGGCTCCCCCACGGCCAACACGGTCGAGCGCTCGGCGGAGACGCTGGCCCACGCGCTGCGCCGGGGCCGGGCGATCGGCGCCGAGGGTGTGGTCTTCCACGCCGGCAGCGCGGTCGACGAGAGTCACGCCGACGCGGCGATGCGGCAGGTCCGCGAGACGCTGCTGCCGCTGCTCGACGAGGCGGAGGCGGCGGGCGGCCCGCGGCTGCTGGTCGAGCCGAGCGCGGGCGGTGGCCGGTCGCTGGCCTCCCGGGTGGAACGGCTCGGGCCCTACCTCGACGCGGTGGACGGGCATCCCTGGCTCGGGGTCTGCTTCGACACCTGCCACGCCTGGGCCGCGGGGCACGACCTGGCCGCCGAGGGCGGCATGACCGCGACGCTGGACACGTTGGTGGCGACGGTCGGGGCCGGGCGGCTGCGGCTGGTGCACGCGAACGACTCGAAGGACCTGTGCGGCTCGACCCGGGACCGGCACGAGAACATCGGCAAGGGCACCATCGGCGAGCCGGCGTTCGCCGAGCTGATGGCGCACCCGGCCACCGCCGGCGTCCCGGTCGTGGTGGAGACCCCGACGGAGAAGCACGTCGGCCACGCCGCCGACATCGCCACCCTCAAACGCCTGCACCCCTGAGACGTCGCCCGTCCGCCCCGGTCCGACGGGCCGGCTGGGCGGAGTTCGGCCTGCGGCGGCCCGGGCCCACGCGCCGCGATCCCCCCAGGCGCCCGCGCATCCCGGACGCGCCGCGGCCTCCGTGACGGCGCGGCTCCGCGTGCCCGCGCCGGGCGTCAGCCCCGAAGGATGCGGGTGACGACCTCGACGGCCCGGTCGATGCCGGCGTCGTCGACGTCCATGTGGGTGACCAGGCGGGCGACACGAGGGCCGAGGACCGACACGAGGACACCCTCGGCGCGGGCGGCGGCGGCCAGGGCGTGCGCGTCCAGCGGCGCCTTCGTCAGGTCCAGCGGCACCAGGTTGGTCCGGACCGTGCCGGCCAGCACCCCGAACGGGGCGATCGCCTCGGCGAGCCGGGCCGCCTTCGCGTGGTCGGCGGCGAGCCGGTCGACGTGATGGGCCAGCGCGTACCGGCCGGCGGCGGCGAGGATGCCGGCCTGCCGCATCCCACCGCCCATCCGCTTACGGATGAACCGGGCCCGCTCGATCTGCTCGGCGCTGCCGACGACCAGCGAGCCGACCGGCGCGCCGAGCCCCTTGGAGAGGCAGACCGACAGGGTGTCGAAGAGGGCGCCGTACTCGGCCAGCGACACGCCGTCGGCGACGTGCGCGTGCCAGATCCGGGCGCCGTCGCAGTGCAGCGCCACCTGCGCGTCGTCGGCGACCCGGCGCAGCTCGCGCAGGGTGGCCAGCGGGATCACCCCGCCGCCGCCCCGGTTGTGGGTCTGCTCCACCGCGATCGCGCGGGTGGGCACCGCCCAGTAGCCGTCCGGGCGGATCATGGCGGCGACCGCGTCCGGGTCGATGTCCGCGCCGACCGCCGGCCACGTCCGAGAGGAGATGCCGCCGTACGCGGCGGCGGCCCCGATCTCGTACGTCACCACGTGGGCGTCGGCGTCGCAGACCAGTTCGTTGCCGGGCGGCACCAGCAGTTGCAGGGCGATCTGGTTGGCCATCGACCCGGTCGGGGCGAACAGCGCCGCCTCGTGCCCGAACAGCGCGGCGACCTCGGCTTCGAGGGCGTTGACCGTCGGGTCCTCGCCGTAGACGTCGTCGCCGACCTCGGCGGTGGCCATCGCCTCCCGCATCCCCGGCGTGGGCCGGGTCACGGTGTCCGAACGCAGGTCGACGATCTCGTCAGCCACGCAGCATCTCCGCCACCAGGAAGGCCAGCTCCAGCGACTGCTGGGTGTTCAGTCGCGGGTCGCAGGCGGTCTCGTACCGGTCGGGGAGGTCGAGGTCCTCGATGCCCTGGGCGCCGCCGAGGCACTCGGTGACGTCCTCACCGGTCAGCTCGACGTGCAGGCCGCCGGGGTGGGTCTCCAGGCCCCGGTGCACCTCGAAGTAGCCGAGCACCTCGTCGACGATGCGGTCGAAGTGCCGCGTCTTGTAGCCGTTGGACGACTCGTGCGTGTTGCCGTGCATCGGGTCGCACTGCCAGACCACCTTGGCGCCGGCGGCGGTCACCTTGGCGACGATCGGCGGCAGGGCGTCGCGGACCTTGTGGTTGCCCATCCGGCTGATCAGGGTGAGCCGGCCGGGGATGTTGTCCGGGTTGAGCTTCTCGCAGAGCTCGATCGCCTCGTCCGGGGTGGTGGTGGGGCCGAGCTTGACCCCGATCGGGTTGGCGATGCGGGAGATGAAGTCGATGTGCGCGCCGTCGATCTGCCGGGTGCGCTCGCCGATCCACAGGAAGTGCCCCGACAGGCCGTACGCCCGGCGGTCGGAGACCCGGGTGAGCGCCCGGTCGTACTCCAGGGCGAGGGCCTCGTGGGAGCAGTAGAGGGTGACGGTGCGCAGGGCCTCGTCGTCGGTCATCCCGCAGGCGCGGATGAACGCCAGCGCCCGGTCGATCTCCCGGGCGATCGCCTCGTAGCGCTCGCCGGCCGGCGAGTTCTTCACGAAGCCCTTGTTCCAGTCGTGCACGGCGTGCAGGTCGGCCAGCCCGCCGGCCAGGTAGGCGCGGAGCATGTTCATCGCGGCGGCCGAGTTCGCGTACGCCCGGATCATCCGCTGCGGGTCGGCGGCCCGCGCCTCCGGCGTGGCCTCCAGCGAGTTGATCATGTCGCCGCGATAGGCCGGCAGCCCGCGCGCGTCGGTCGGCAGCGACCGGGGCTTGGTGTACTGCCCGGCGACCCGGGCGACCTTGACCACGGGCAGCGAGGCGCCGTAGGTGAGCACGATCGCCATCTGGAGCAGGGTGCGGGCGTTGGCCAGCAGGTGGCTCTCGGTGTTGTCGGCGAAGGTCTCCGCGCAGTCACCGCCCTGGAGCAGGAACGCCTTGCCCTCGCAGACCAGCGCGAGCCGCTGGCGGAGCTGGTCGACCTCGTAGGGCGCCACCACCGAGGGCACGGTGTCGAGCACCTTGCAGACCTCGGCGACCCCGGCCGGGTCCGGCCACGGCGGGGTCTGGGCGCGGGGCAGCTCCCGCCAGCGGTCCAGGCCGAGGGCCGCGTCCTCGGCGGAGTCGATGGTCGGGCGGCTGGTCTGCAGCCCCGGGCTGCCCACCGCGGGATGGCTCAGCTGATGCCACTCATGGCGCATGACAGAAAGCGTACGGCGACCGCCCGGGCGACCGCCCGGCGGAGGGCAGGGTTCCGGCAGGTGAGAGATGACTCACCGGAGCGCAGGTCAGGGCGTCGCGGCCGGAGCCGGGGAGTGGCCGCCCGGCGCCTCGGCGGCGATGCACCAGTCGGCGCCGTCGCGGGTGACCGTGAACAGCAGTGGCCGGGCGACCGTGCGGGAGCCGGCCTTGACCGAGACCGTGGTGCTGACCTCCTGGCCCTGGGGGCCCGGGCGGATGTCGGTGATCTCGGCCTGGGGGACGGTGAAGTGGTCGGCGAAGTCGCCGTTCGGGCCGGTCGCGGCGGCGTCGAAGCCCTCCTGCAGGACGGCGCAGAGCTGGCTGCGGCCGGCCGCGACGTCCTTGGCGGTCATCGCGTCGAGGTACGCCTGCACCCGCTCCCGCGACTTGGCGGCGGCCTCCTCGGCCGGGGCCCGCCCGGGCTTGGTCGCCGGGTCCTCCTCCTTGCCGATGCCGCAGCCGAGCAGGGCGAAGGGCAGGGTTCCGAGCAGTACGGCGCCCGCCGCCAGCCTCCCGTGCGTCGCGCGCATCGCCACCTCCGTCGCCGTGGACATCGAGCCCGTTGAGCGGCGAGTCTGTCACATCGACCGACGCGCCTGGCGATCCGCCGCGCCCGAACCGGTCCGGGGCCGCCGCTCCCCGTCGGGCGGCGGCGCCGCTCGCCGACGCCCGAGGGCGCGGGGCGGGTGTCAGGGGGCACGGCCGGGCGGGGAGGGACCGGTGGGTCGTCCCTCCCCGCCGTGTGGGTGGTGCGTCGGCCTGCGGCCTAGCCGAGACCGCCCTTGATGGCGCCGATCAGCTCGCCGTTGCCGGTGTCACCGGAGAGCTCCCAGAAGAACGCGCCACCGAGGCCCTGGTTCTTCGCGTACGTCATCTTGCCGTTGATGGTCGACGGGGTGTCGTAGCTCCACCAGTTGCTGCCGCACTTGGCGTACGCGGTGCCGCCGACGGTGCCCGTCGCCGGGCAGCTGTTCTTGAGCACCTTGTAGTCCTCGATGCCCTGCTCGTAGGTGCCCGGTGCGGGCCCGGTGGCACTGCCGCCCGGAGCCGCCTGGGTCACCCCGGTCCAGCCACGGCCGTAGAAGCCGATGCCGAGCAGCAGCTTGTTGGACGGGATGCCCTTGCTCTTGAGCTTCTGGACGGCCGCGTCGGACCAGAAGCCCTGCTGCGGGATGCCGGGGTAGGAGTAGAGCGGGGAGTGCGGGGCCGTGGGGCCCTGCGCGTTGAAGGCGCCGAAGTAGTCGTACGTCATCGGCATGATCCAGTTCAGGTGCGGTGCGGCGCCGGCGTAGTCGGTGGCGTCGATCTTGCCGCCGTTGCTGCCGTCCGCCGTGATCGCGGCGGTGACCAGCGCCGACGAGCCGAACTTCGCGCGCACCGCGCTGACCACGTTCTTGAAGGCGTTCGGGCCGCTGGCGTCGCAGGTGAGGCCGCAGGCGTTCGGGTACTCCCAGTCGACGTCGATGCCGTCGAAGACGTCCGCCCAGCGCGGGTCCTCGACCAGGTTGTAGCAGGACTCCGCGAAGGCGGCCGGGTTCTGCGCGGCCTGGGTGAAGCCGCCGGACCAGGTCCAGCCGCCGAAGGACCAGAGCACCTTGAGGTTCGGGTACATCTTCTTGAGCTTGCGCAGCTGGTTGAAGCTGCCGCGCAGCGGCTGGTCCCAGGTGTCGGCGACGCCGTCGACGCTGTCCGCCGCGGTGTACGCCTTCTCGTAGTCCGCGTAGCTGTCGCCGATCGTGCAGCGGCCGCCGGTGGTGTTGCCGAAGGCGTACAGGATGTGGGTCAGCTTGGCGGCCGAGCCGCTGGTGTGGATGTTCTTGACGTGGTAGTTGCGGGCGTAGACGCCCCACTGCGCGAAGTAGCCGACGACCTTCTTGCCGCCCGGGTCCGGCGGCGGAGTGGTGGGCGGCGGCGTGGTGGTCGGCGGCGCGGTGGTGGTCGGCGGGGTGCTGCCGCCACCGCACGCCACGCCGTTGATCGTGCAGTTCAACGGCGCCTTGTACCCGCCGGTGCCGTTGTAGCCCCAGCTGAAGGTGACACCGGGCGCGAGCGGGCCGGCCCAGCTCTTCTTGACCGCGACGTAGTGGTCGCCGGTGCGCGTGACGTCCGCGTCCCAGGAGTTGCTGATGCTGGTGCCCGACGGCAGGTCGAACTCGATGCGCCAGGTGCTCACCGAGGAACTCGACCCGTTGGTGACGGTCACCCGGGTCTCGTGACCGGTCCCCCAGTCCTGCACCTTGGCGAAGGCGGCGGTCACGCTGCCGGCGCCGAACGCGCTGGCCATCGGGACCGTGGCGGCCGTCACCGCCACGACGGCGCCGACCCAGAGGGCCCGGCGGAGCGATCTCTTCATGTGGCGTCACCCCAAACAGTTAGGAAACTTTCCAGAATGTTGCTGCGACGCTACTCACTTCGTCATCACTTCGTCAAGATGTACATGTATCGATTCCCGCTGGGAGCGCGGTCGGCTTCCACCCGGCCCCGCGGCGCGCCCGGCGGCGGCGCGTAACCTCGGCCCATGACCGTCTTCGACACCCACATCGACGCCCTGACCGGCGGCCCGGCGAACCTCGCGCAGCACCGCGGACGCGCGCTGCTGGTGGTCAACGTCGCCTCCCGCTGCGGCCTCACCCCGCAGTACGCCGGCCTCCAGGCGCTGCACGACGAGTACGCCGACCGCGGCCTGGTGGTGCTCGGCGTGCCCTGCAACCAGTTCGCCGGCCAGGAGCCGGGCACGGCCGAGGAGATCAGCGACTTCTGCCAGGTCAACTACGGGGTGACCTTCCCGCTGACCGAGAAGGTCGACGTCAACGGCCCCGACCGCCACCCCCTCTACGCCGCGCTGGTGGGCACCGCCGACGCCGAGGGGCACACGGGCGACGTGCGGTGGAACTTCGAGAAGTTCCTGGTCGCGCCGGACGGCACGGTCGCGGCCCGGTTCGCGCCGACCGTCCAGCCCGACGCGGCCGAGCTGCGCGCCGCGATCGAGAAGGTGCTGCCCCCGGCGGCCTGACCACCACCCGGCGCCGGCTCGGCTCCCCCGTGGACGCAACGGTGCCGCTCCGTGTCCGCCGGACCACGGTCGGCGGTACGTTGGGCGTACGGGCCACCCATCGCCGCCGCCGGCCGCGCCCCCGCCGCCAGCGCGGCGACGGCAGGAATTGTCGACCGCACCGATAGGGAATACGGCCGCAGCGAACGGAGTTGGGCACCGACATGACAACTGTGGGACTGATCGGCAGTGGACACATCGGCGGGACGGTGGCGCGGCTGGCGGTGGCCGCCGGCTACGACGTGGTGCTGAGCAACTCGCGCGGCCCGGAGACCCTCAAGGACCTCGTCGACGAGCTGGGGGCGCATGCCCGGGCGGCCACCCCGGCGGAGGCGGCGGAGGCCGGCGACCTGGTGGTCGTCACCATCCCGCTCAAGGCGTACCGGGACGTGCCGGTCGAGCCGCTGGTCGGCAAGGTCGTGCTGGACACCAACAACTACTACCCGGAGCGGGACGGCACCTTCCCCGAGCTCGACGCCGGCTCGGTCACCAGCAGCGAGCTGCTGCAGCGGCACCTGCCGCGGTCGCGGGTGGTCAAGGTCTTCAACAACATCTTCTTCAAGCACCTGCACGCGCTGGCCCGGCCCGCCGGCGCCGCCGACCGCAGCGCGTTGCCGGTCGGCGGCGACGAAGCGGGCGCGAAGGCCGACGCCACGGCCTTCCTCGACCGGATCGGCTACGACGCCGTCGACGCCGGGACGCTCGCCGAGAGTTGGCGCTACCAGCCGGACACGCCGGCGTACGGGACCATCTACTCGGCCGACCCGGCGAACTGGGAGCGCGAGGCGCCGGCCGACGCCGCCACGGTGCGCGCCGCCCTGGCCGCCGCCACCCGCTGAGCACGCCGCGGCGGTGAACGGACGCTGACCGGCACCGACCAGCGGGGCGGTGCCGGCCGTCGTCCCCGGATGGCCACCGCCGGACGTGCCGCTCACCCGGGTGGGGTGGGCGCGCCGAGCACGCGGAGCAGGCTGGTGCGGAGCGCCGCCGTCGCGTCCGCCTCGGACATCCGGCCGGCGTCGGCCTCCTCGCTCGCGGCGTGGCCCAGCTTGACGACCACCGCGACGAACCAGTCGGCCGGGAGCCGGTCGTCGAACTCGCCGGCCTCCTGGCCGCGCCGGACCACCCGCCCGAGTCGGTCGGCGACCGGCGCGTGACGCTCCTGGTCGGCCTGCGGGCTCACCGGCAGGGCGCTGATCGCCTGGAGCAGGCCGCGGTACTTCCCGGCCTCGCGGGCGCTGACGTCGAGCATGCGCAGCAACGCGTCGGCGGCCGGCCCGGTGTCGGTGTCGGCGGCGTCCATCGCGGCGACGACCTCCTCGGTGACCCGGTCGAGGACCGCCGCCAGCAACTGCTGCCGGGACGAGAAGTGGGCGTAGACGGTCTGCCGGGTCACTCCCGCGGCCGAGGCGACGGCCTCGACGCTCGCGTCGGGGTGGGCGCTGAGGAGCCGCACGGCCGCGTCCAGGACGGCGGCCCTGCTCCGCAGGGCGTCGGCGCGGCGCTTCGGGGACGAGGTCATCTCTTACATCTTGCCAAAGTTGCCGGGCGTCCATATCTTACAAGCTGTAAGAGTTATCCCCCGCGCCACGAGACGGGAGCGCCATGCGTCCACGCCATGACACCGACCCCGAGCAGTTCATCGCCGACTTCTTCACCTCCTTCACCGCCGACCTGCTGGGCAGCGACGAGGACGCCGGGCTGATCGTCGACCGCTACCACACGCCCGACATCGTCCAGGTCGCCGACGGGCACCGGATGGACCGCGACAAGCTGGTGGCGCACACCCGCCCGGTGCGCAGGAAGAGGCCCGACAGCCGCATCGAGGTGCACGAGGCGCTGGCGCACGGGGACCGCGTCGCCGCGCGGTACACGCTGCACGTGGACAACCCGAAGCGGCCCCTCGCCATGGAGGTGCACTTCTTCGGACAGTTCACCCCCGACGGTCGGATGCGCCGGTCGCACATGCTCACCCGCACCGTGCCCGCCGATCCCGAACCCGCTCCGGGCCAGCCGGCACCGCGGGCGCGCGACCTGCCGGCGGAGTCGGCATGACCACCGCCTCCTGGGCCGTGAGCGGCATGGCCTGCGGGCACTGCGCGGCCTTCGTCACCGAGGAGATCGAGCGCCTGCGGGGCGTCACCGCCGTGGCGGTCGACGTCGAGGCCGGCACGGTCACGGTGACCAGCGACAGGGTTCTCGCCGTCGCCGAGGTGCGCGCCGCCGTCGAGGAAGCGGGCTACGAACTCACCGACCCGCTTCCGGAGTAGCCTGCCCGCCAACCCGCCGGAGGCACGGCAGCCGGCGTGGCCGTGCGTCGCGTGCCGGCCGGTCCCGCGCCGCCGCGTCAGACCGGGCGGCGGCCGGCGAAGCCGCACTCGACGCGGTGGTACCAGCGCACGTCGGTGTCTCCCTCCAGCCAGCACCAGAGCACCGGCCGGCCGGCCCGCTCGCCGGGGAAGTCGAGCAGCACCGGCGCGATGCCCTTGACCTGAATGTCGTGGGAGTGCAGCTCCTCGACGAGGGCGTGCAGCCGGGCCTCCAGCCCCTTGACCTCGGCCCGTCCGCCGAGCGGGCTGGCGCCCCGGTCGGCCAGGTCGGCGCGCAGTTCGGCCAGGTCGGCCCGCAGCCGGATCAGCTCGTCGACGCGCGGGCGCAGCGTGGCGATCAGGTGGCGGGCCTGGGCGAGGGTGAACACCGGGCCAGTATGGAGCACCACGTCCGGGCGGCACGGGCGGACGCCGCCGCGCCGGTGGCTCCGCGCGCGGTCCGCACCGCCTCCCGCCATGTAGCTAACCTTCCTTGACGGGGCATCAATGCGTAGCTAAGTTTCGACGCAACCGACGGGAGGTCGACATGGAGCGCAGGAAGTTCCTGGCCGGTGCGGGTGCGGTGACCGCGGGCGCGGTCGCGGTGGCGGCCCCTGGCACGCCCGGCAACGCGGTACCCGGCATCCGCCGCGTGGAGACCGGCCTCGACGTCCTCGTCGGGTCCGACTTCGCGGACCTCGCCGGCCAGCGGGTCGGCGTGATCTCCAACCCCACCGGGGTGGACGCGTCCTACCGCCACCTGGTCGACCTGATGCACGCCTCGGGCACGGTGCGGCTGGCCGCGGCGTTCGGTCCCGAGCACGGCTTCCGTGGCTCGGCGCAGGCCGGCGGCAGCGAGGGCACGGGCGTCGACGCCCGCACCGGGATCACCGTCTACGACGCGTACGGGGCCTCCCAGGCCAAGTGGGAGACCATGTTCACCGAGGCCGGCGTCGACACCGTCGTCTTCGACATCCAGGACGTGGGCGTCCGCTTCTACACGTACATCTGGACGATGTACACCTCGATGGTGGCCGCCGCCCGCGTCGGCAAGCGGTACGTCGTGCTGGACCGGCCGAACCCGGTCGGCGGCCGGGCCTACGGGCCGATGATGACGCCCGCCTACACCTCCGGCGTGGGCCTCAAGGAGATCGTCCAGCAGCACGGGATGACCGTGGGCGAGCTGGCCGGGTTCTTCAACGCGGAGTTCCTGCCCGCCGCGGCGGGGCGGCCCGTCGACCTGCACGTGGTCCGGTGCCGGCACTGGAAGCGCGACAGGCTGGGCGCCGACACCGACCTGCCCTGGGTGATGCCCAGCCCGAACATGCCCACCCCGGACACCGCGCTGGTCTATCCCGGCACCGGCCTGTTCGAGGGCGTCGCCTCGCTCACCGAGGGCCGGGGCACCTGCAGGCCGTTCGAGCTGATCGGCGGCCTGGCCGGCGACTTCGACTACCACTGGTCCGACCGGCTCAACGCGCGTGACCTGCCCGGCGTCGAGTTCCGCGAGGCGTACTTCACGCCGACGGCGGCCGGGCAGAAGCCGGCACTGCTCAACAAGCTCTGCGCCGGGGTGGAGGTGAAGGTCGTCGACCGGGCGACGTACGACCCGATCCGGACGGCGGTCGCGATGCTGGTGGAGGCGCGCAAGTACCCGGCGTTCGCGTGGCGACGCGACTCGTGGGACGCCGTGCGACCGTACTGGGTGGACAAGCTGACCGGATCGCCGCGGCTGCGCACGATGATCGACGCGGGCGCCGACGTGGCCGACGTGGTCGGCGCCTGGGCCGACGAGCTGGCCGAGTTCGACCGGCGGCGGGCGCCCCACCTGCTCTACTAGGGACGTCCGGCTGACCCGACGCTCAGCTGTTCGGCGGCCCGCCGCCGCCGGTCCGGCCGGTTCACCGGAAACGGGCTCACGTCGGTGACCGGCTCGATACGCTCGGCTCTCGGGATCCCCCACGGACATCCGGAGCCACTCGATCGGCGAGATCGCCGGTGACGCAGGCGATCGACGTCCCGCCGCACGACCGGCGGCATCTCGCCACGACTGGCGCGGGACACGTCACGCCGATAGGAGCGTCATGCCCGGGAAGTCACGATCGCCTGTCCTGCACCTCGTGGTCTGCGGCGCCGAGCCCGCCGCCGGACTCGCCCCGTTCGTCGCGGCCTGCCAGGAGCTGAGCTGGGAGGTCCACGTCATCGCCACCCCGGACGCGACGGCCGCGATCGACCGGGCCGCGCTCGCCGACCTCACCCGCCACCCGGTCCACGAGGAGGAGCAGCCGGAGACGCTGTACCCACTGCCGCCGGCCGACGCCTACGCGGTCGCGCCGGCCAGCTTCGACCTGGTCAACAAGTGGGCGTACGGCCTCAACGACAACCGGGCCCTGCGGCTGCTCAACGAGGCGACCGCCGTCGGCCTGCCGGTCCTCGTCGTGCCCGCCCCGGAGCCGGCGCTCGCCCGGCACCCCGCCTTCCTCGAGAGCCTGGCGCGGCTGCGGCACTGGGGCGTGACGGTCACCGGGCCCGCCGAGGCGGCCGACGAGGTCAGCGACCCCTTCCCGTGGCACGCCGCCGAGCAGGTGGTCTCCGCCTGGACGCGGTTCGCCCGGGTCCCCGCGCAGGCCGGCGCGGGCCGGGCGCACCGCGCCGACGACCTGGCGCTGCGGTCCGGCTGACCCGCCACGGACCCGTGAGGTCGGTGTCGGCGCCCTCCGCCGACAGCAAGGCCGGCATGCCCGGCGTCAGCCTGTCCCGGCCATCGCCGAGAGGCGGCGGGCGAGCAGGGCGACGGCCTCCCGCAGCTCCGGAGGTTCCAGCACCTCCGCCTCGAAGCCCAGCCGGGCCACGTGCACGGCGAGCCAGTCCAGTTTCTCCCCGCCGACGACGAGCACGCACCACCCGTCGCGGTCGTCCTCGACGCGCCCCACCTGGGGCGGCACCAGCTCCCGCACCCGGTCGGGCCGGGCGTGCACCCGCACCCGGGCGACATACCGGTACGGTGCCTCGGTCACGGACCGCTGCACGTAGGCGACCGGGTCCGGATGCTCCCTCGCCCGGAAGCGCCAGGTCGTCGCCACCACCTCGCGCATCCGGTCCAGCCGGAAGGTGCGCCAGTCGTCGCGGTCGACGTCCCGGGCCATCAGGTACCAGCGGCGGCCGGTGGTGACCATCCGCACCGGCTCGACCGTGCGCTCACGCTCCCCGCCGTCGCGGCCGGCGTAGCGGAACCGCACCCGCACGGCGTCGCGGCAGGCCCGCGCGAGCGTCATCAGCAGCTCCGCGTCGATCTCGACCCCGGGGCCGACCAGGGTCTCGGTGGCACCGTGCACCGCCCGCACCTCGGCGCGCAGCCGGGGCGGCATCACCTGGTCGAGTTTCGCGAGCGCCCGCAGCGCCGCCTCGCCCGCCCCGGCGACCGTGCCCCCCGACGCCAGCCGCAGGGACACCGCCGTCGCGATCGCCTCCTCGTCGTCGAGGAGCAGCGGCGGCAGCCGGGTGCCCGCGCCGAGCTGGTAGCCGCCGCCGACGCCCGCCGTCGCGTGCACGGGGTAGCCGAGCGCGCGCAGCCGCTCCACGTCGCGGCGCACCGAGCGGTCGGTGACCTTCAGCTCGGCGGCGAGCTCGGCGGCGGTCCAGGACGGCCGGCGCTGCAGCAACGCCAGCAACCGCAGCACCCGCTCGGTCGTCGCCTCGACGGTCACCCGTTCATCGTTCCACGGATCGCGGAACGATCCTGTCCGCTATCTACGGGAGGCTGGGAACCATGACCGACCAGACCTGGAATCTCCTGCTCCGGGATCAGCTCGCCTGGCACTGGACCCACCAGCTACGCGAGCGTCTCGACGGACTCACCGACGACGAGTACTTCTGGGAGCCGTCGCCCGGCTGCTGGAGCGTGCGCCCGCGCGGCACCGGCGCCGCACCGGTGCGGGCCGGGTCCGGCGCGATGACCATCGACTTCGCGATGCCGGTGCCCGACCCGCCACCGGTCACGACGATCGCCTGGCGACTCGGGCACGTGATCGTCGGCGTGCTCGCGATGCGCAACGCCGCGCACTTCGGTCACGCGCCCACCGACTACCAGTCGTTCGGGTACGCCTCGACCGCGACCGCGGCGCTGGCCCAGCTCGACGCGGAGTACGCCACGTGGCTGGCCGGGGTCGAGTCCCTCGGCGAAACCGGCCTCGCCCGCCCGTGCGGGGCGGCCGAGGGGCCGTACGCCGAGCGTCCGCTGGCGGCGCTGGTGCTGCACGTCAACCGCGAGCTGATCCACCATCTGGCCGAGGTGTGCCTGCTCCGCGACCTCTACCTGCACGATCACCAGCAGGCCCGACGGGAGGCGAGCTGAGATGGCCCGCGACGTTCAGATCACTTTCGACTGCGCCGACCCGGCCGGGTTGGCGGCGTTCTGGGCCGACGCCCTCGGTTACCAGTTGCAGGCCCCGCCCGGGGGCTTCGAGTCGTGGGAGCAGGCACTGGAGGCGATGGGCGTGCCGCCCGAGAACCGCAACGACGCCTCCGGGCTGGTCGACCCCGAGGGCTCCCGGCCGCGGCTGTTCTTCCAACGGGTGCCGGAGGGGAAGCAGGCCAAGAACCGCGTGCACCTCGACGTGCGCGCCGCCCCCGGGCTCGTCGGCGACGCGCGGATGGCGGCCCTGGAGGCGGAGGCCGAGCGGCTCGTCTCGCGCGGCGCCACCCGGCTCAGGCGCCACGATCCCGATCCCCCGCTCGGCGCCGGTCACATCGTGATGGCCGACCCCGAGGGCAACGAGTTCTGCCTCGACTGACCAGCCGCGCGGCGGGACCGGCGACATCGGCGCGTCCGGACCCGTCGACCCCGGCCGTGCCGGTCGTACCGGCCACCGGCCGACAGACGTGTCGGAGTCCCGACCCGCGAGGTCGGACCACGACGGGTCAGTCGGCCTGGGCGGCCAGTTCCCGGGCCCGGTCCCGGGCGGCCTCGAGCGCGGCGAGCAGCGCCGCGCGTACGCCGTGCTTCTCCAGCTCGCGCACGGCGGAGATGGTGGTGCCAGCCGGCGAGGTGACCGCCTCGCGCAGCTTCACCGGGTGCTCGCCGGAGTCGCGCAGCATCACCGCGGAGCCGATCGCGGTCTGCACGATCAGCTCGTGCGCGACCTGCCGGGGCAGGCCGAGCAGGATGCCCGCGTCGATCATCGCCTCGACCAGGAGGTAGAAGTACGCCGGCCCGGAGCCGGACAGCGCGGTCACCGCGTCCTGCTGCGACTCGGGCACCCGGATGGTCGAGCCGAGCGGCTTGAACATCTCCTCGGCCAGCGCGAGGTGCGCCCCGGTGGCGTGCGCGCCGGCGGAGATCGCGGTCATCGCCTGGTCGACCAGGGCGGGGGTGTTGGTCATCACCCGCACCACGGGGGTGCCGTCGGGCAGCCGCCGGTTGAAGAAGCTGGTGGGCAGGCCGGCGCAGAGCGAGATCACGAGCTTGTCGGCGGGCACCTTCGGCCCGATCTCCTCCAGCAGCGCTGCCGCGTCCTGCGGTTTGACCGAGACGGCGAGCACCTCGGCCTCGTCCACCGCGGCCAGGTTGTCGACCACCCGTACGCCGTAGCGGGCGGTCAGCTCCTCGGCGCGGGCGGGCCGGCGGGCGGTGGCCAGCAGCCGGTCCACCGGCCATCCGGAGCGCAGCAGCCCGGAGAGCATCAGCTCACCGATCTTGCCCGCCCCGATCACCGCGACCGTGTGCACCCCGGACGACATCGCGGGCGTACCCCCTCCTGTCGTGGTCGACGGCGCGGCGGCCCTGCGGCCGGCCGCGCCGTCGACACCTCGATCAGCTGCCGAAGAAGACCTCGGCCTCGGCGTACCGCTCCAGCGGCACGGTCTTCAGCTCGCGGGTCGCCTCGGCCAGCGGAACGCGGACGATGTCCGTGCTCTGCATGGCGACCATCTTGCCCCAGTCGCCCTCGTGCGCCGCGTCGATCGCGTGCAGGCCGAGCCGGGTGGCGAGCACCCGGTCGAACGCGGTCGGGGTGCCGCCGCGCTGGATGTGCCCGAGCACGACCGTGCGGGCCTCCTTGCCGGTCTTGGCCTCCAACTGCTCGGCCAGCCACTGGCCGATGCCGCCGAGGCGGACGTGACCGAACGCGTCGAGCTCCTGGTTGTGCAGCACCATCTGGCCGTCGAGCGGCTGGGCGCCCTCGGCGACCACGACGATCGGGGCGTACTGGTGCTGGAAGCGCTTCTCGACGTAGCCGGCGACCTGCTCGACGTCGAACTGCCGCTCCGGCAGCAGGATCACGTTGGCGCCGCCGGCCAGGCCGGCGTGCAGGGCGATCCAGCCGGCGTGCCGGCCCATCACCTCGACCACGAGGGTGCGGTGGTGGCTCTCGGCGGTGGTGTGCAGCCGGTCGATGGCCTCCATCGCGATGTTGACCGCGGTGTCGAAGCCGAAGGTGTAGTCGGTGGCGCCGAGGTCGTTGTCGATCGTCTTCGGCACGCCGATCACGTGGACCCCGAGCTCGTGCAGCTTGGTGGCCACGCCGAGGGTGTCCTCGCCGCCGATCGCGATGAGCGCGTCGACGCCCTGCGCGGCGAGGTTGTCCTTGATCCGCTCGACGCCGTTCTCGATCTTGAACGGGTTCGTCCGGGACGAACCGAGGATGGTGCCGCCGCGCGGCAGGATGCCGCGGACCTCCGCGATGCCCAGGGGGCGGGACAGGCCCTCCAGAGGACCCTTCCAACCGTCCCGGAAACCCACGAACTCGTGGCCGTAGCTGGCGACGCCCTTGCGGACCACCGCCCGGATGACCGCGTTGAGACCTGGGCAGTCGCCGCCGCCGGTGAGCACGCCGATACGCATGATCTGCTCATCCTCCTGGGAGCATCAGGTGAAGCCCGATTTGCCCCAGGATATGTGTCGAATCAGACCATCGGCGCCGTTGCCGGCCCGGGGCGGGCCGTCAGTGCGCACTGTAGTCGCCGAAGGTGTACGCCGGCACCGCGCCCCGGGCCGTCCCACCGGCCGGTCGGCCTACCGGTCAGTAGCCGACCTCGTGGTTCGCCCCCGCCTTCGGCGGCTTCCCGGTCACCGCCGCCCTGGCGTGGCCGAACAGGTTGACCACCGTGCCGGACGGCGAGTCCCAGTACTCCGCGGAGCCGGCGTGCACCTTGATCAGCGTGATCCCGGGAGTGTCCAGCCCGTCCGGGAACCAGGCCTTGAGCAGC
Organism: Micromonospora sp. NPDC023814; assembly: GCF_040639595.1. Lineage (NCBI taxonomy): Bacteria > Bacillati > Actinomycetota > Actinomycetes > Micromonosporales > Micromonosporaceae > Micromonospora > Micromonospora sp. NPDC023814. The sequence goes on along the minus strand of NZ_JBFAAF010000004.1, from coordinate 89,436 downwards.
GGACTCCACAGCTCCTCGGCCTTCGCGCGGTCGTAGCCCTCCCGGGCGGTGCCGGAGATCGAGACCCAGGCGTCGCGCTTCGAGTCGGAGAAGGCGACGTTGACCTCCGGGTTCACCCGGATCTGCCGGACCTTGGCCGAGTCGGCGTACGCGAAGAACCACAGGTCGCCGTCGAACTCCGCCTCCTGCAGGCCCATCGGCCGGCTCACCATGCGGCCGTCCACGGCGATCGTGGTCAGCATGCAGATCCGCGCCTCGCGGACCAGCTCGGTGACGCGGCGTCGGGCGTCGGCGGCGCTGCTCGGTTGGTTACTCATGGGACCGCTCCCTCGCATCGGCTCGCTTGCGCACCGGTGCCCGGGACAGAACCGACCAAACCTACTTACCGGTCATCGCCCGCCAGCGCGTCAGGTTGTGTCGCGCGTCGACCAACGCGTCGTGCCGGGCCGACGCGGCGTCCGGCAGCGTCGGCCTACCCCGGTCGTCCCAGAGCTGGCGCAGCTCCTTGGTGAACCGGGGGATCTCCCGGGGCAGCGCCGGCATCGCCCCCCACAGCTGCGCGAGGACCACGTGGTCGTACGCCGCGTACCAGGCCCAGAGCTCCAACTGCTCGCCCGGCCGGTCCCTGACCGGCTCGACGAGGAAGTCGTAGAGCTCGTCGCGGATGCGCTCCCGGGAGCGCCAGGCGCGGTCCGCCGGGGACGGCAGCTTGTCGAGCACGTTGCGGCGCACCCAGGGCACGGCCCGCGAGTCGTCGAACTCGGTCGACACGGCGTAGAACTCGCGGCCGTACTCGTCGACGACGCCGATCGACACCAGGTCGACGATGCGGCCGTCCTCGATGAACTCGCAGTCGTAGAAGTAGCGGTAGACCATCACCGGCCATCCTCGCCCACGCCGGCCCCGTGCCGGCGACCGGGGGTTGCCGCGCCCGGCCGCCGGCGGCACCGGGGCCCGCCGGCCGGCGGGCGCGAGGGTGGTCCCGCCCCCCGCGTCCGCCGACCGTGGTCACCGGTGCGACCGGATCCGCCCCCGCCCCCCGGCGGTCCGCCCGGGAACCGGATCCGGCTCCCACCATGCCGGTCGTCGCAGCTCGGGAGTGTCACGGAAGTGATTTGAGGGGTGTACAGCAAGCGACAGGACAGTCATGATCTGATGTGTACCGCTACCGGACGCCGAACCGGTGTCAGTTCACCTCGTCGAGGGCCTTCAGGTTCACCCGGTGAGCGAGTTGTGGTCCTGGACCGGGGAGGGGTTGGGCCGTGGAGATGCGCCTGCCGGAGCCGGGTGACGCGCTCACGGGTGTGGAGATGTTCGCCGGGCTCGAGCCGGAGGTCCGGCAACGGGTCATCGCGGCGGCGGTCCCCCGGACGTACCGCAAGGGTCAACTGCTGTTCGTGGAGAACGACCCCGGCGAGTCGCTGATCGTGCTGCGCCGGGGCGCGGTGGCGGTCTTCCGCACCGCGCCGACCGGCGAGCGCGCGGTGCTGTCGGTCATCCGCCCGCCCGACGTGCTGGGCGAGGTCTCCCTGCTCGACGCGTCCACCCGCTCGGCCTCGGCCGAGGCGATCGAGGACTGCGCGGCGCTCGCGCTGTCCCGGGGCGCGTTCATGGAGCTGGTGCACTCCAACCCGCGCATCCTCGACGCGGTGATGCGCTCGCTGGGCGGGCTGATCCGCCGGCTCACCGAGCAGAACGCCGACCACGTCTTCCTGGACCTGCCCGGCCGGGTGGCCAAGACCCTGGTGCGGCTGGCCGGCGAGAGCCAGGCCCCGATGATCACGATCGAGCTCAACCAGAGCCAGCTCGCCGAGATGGCCGGCGGCTCGCGGCAGAGCGTCAACCAGGCGATCGGGTCGTTCGCCAACCGCGGCTGGCTGCGCACCGAGGGCCGCCGGATCGTGGTCACCGACGTCGCGGCGCTGCGCCGCCGCGCCGGCATGAACGACCGCTGAGGCGTACGCCCCCGCGCGGCTCCGCCAACCGCATGGAAAGGGCCGGAGCGGCTGCTCCGGCCCTTTCGCAGGTGCGGGGGTCAGGGCGTGGCGCTGCCCGGCCCGGCCCAGTTGGTCGTGCTGCCCGGCCCGGCCCACTCCGTGCCGTCCTTGCTGCCGCCGCCGGACTGCTCGCTGACGATCCCCTGCGCCTGGAGCGTCGCCAGCGTGGCGGCGTCCACGTCGACGGAGTCGCCCGCGAAGTGGCTCACCCCGTTGCTGTCGGTCCAGTCGCTCTGCAGCATCACGTACACCATCGGGCGTCCCCCTGTGGTCGTTGTTCTACAAATCAGCCGCCTGACTGTAGCCGCAGGACCGGCCGGTGGACTGTCCACAAGCCAACAGCCCGGTACCCGACAGCTGGGGCGGCGGCGATACTGGCACCGGGACGGCGCCGAACCCGGTGCCGGCGGGACCGCCAGTGGAGGGTGTCATCGCCACGCAGTGTGACCGCTGTGGACGCACGGCCGCCGCCGGCGACCGCTTCTGCGGCGGCTGCGGCAACGAGCTCGGCGCGGTGTGTCCGCACTGCCTGCGCCCGCTCGCCCGGGACGTGGCGTTCTGCACCTCCTGCGGCGCGCCCCGGCCCGGCACCGACCGGCGGGCGGCGCCACCGCAGGAGGACCGCCGCCGGGTCAGCGTGCTCTTCGTCGACCTGATCGACTTCACCCCGTACGTCGAACGGGCCGACCCGGAGCTGGTCCGCGGCATGCAGACGGGCTTCTTCTCGGCCGCCCGCCGGGTCGTCGGGCAGTACGGCGGCGTGGTGGAGAAGTACATCGGCGACGCGGTGATGGCCCTGTTCGGTGCGCCGGTGGCGACCGAGACCGACGCGCTGCGCTGTGTCCGGGCCGGCCTGGAGCTGCAACGGGTGCTGACCCGGTTCACCCCCACCGGCACGGACGCGCTGCGCTTCCGGGTCGGCGTGGCCACCGGCGAGGCGCTGGTGGACGTGGCCGCCGCCCGCGACGGCGGTCAGGCGATCGTCGCCGGCGACGTGGTCAACACGGCCTCCCGGATGCAGTCCGTCGCGCCGCCGGGCGGGGTGCTGGTCTGCGGCACCACCTACGCGCTCACCCGGGACACCATCCGCTACTCGGAGCAGCCGCCGGTCATGCTGCGCGGCCGGTCCACGACGACCGAGGTGTGGCTGGCCCTCTCCCCCGTGCGCCGGCAGCCGACCGACCGGCAGCCGGACACGACGCCGCTCATCGACCGGGAACACGAGCTGGGGATGCTGGTCAACGCCCTGCACCGGTCGCTGCGCGACCGGCGCCCCCAGGTGGTGACCGTCTTCGGCCGGGCCGGGCTCGGCAAGAGCCGGCTGGTGCGCGAGCTGTACCGGCACGTGGACCGGCTGGTCGACGAGCCGCTGACCTGGCGTACCGGGCGGTGCCCGCCGTTCGGCGAGAACGTGACGTTCGCGGCGCTGGCCGACATCGTCAAGGCCGAGGCCGGCATCCTGGACACCGACCCCGCGTCGACCGCCGCCCAGCGGCTCGCCTCGGCCGTCGGCGAGCTGGTCGGCCCGGGTGAGCGGGAACGCCTCGTGGACGCGCTGCGGCCGCTGGTCGGCCTGCCGGGGACCCCGCTGCCGGCCGAGGAGACCGAGTCGGCGTGGCGGCGCTTCCTGCTGGCGCTGGCCGCGCGCCGGCCGACCGTGCTGGTCTTCGAGGACCTGCACTGGGCCGACGACGCGATGCTGCGCTTCGTCGAGCTGCTCGGCGCCGCCGCCCGGGACGTGCCGCTGCTGCTGCTCTGCACCGCCCGGCCGGAGCTGGTCGACCGGGACCCGAGCTGGGCGGGGACGATCACCGGCTCGGTGACCATCACCCTGCCGCCGCTGCGGGACACCGGCATCGCCTCGCTGTACGCCCACATGTTCGGCCAGGCGGCGTTCTCCGCCGACATGCTGACGCCGCTGGTGGAGGTGGCCGGCGGCAACCCGCTCTACGCCCACGAGTACGTGCGGATGCTCATCGAGCAGGGCGCGCTGCGCCAGTCCGGGCGGGGCTGGTCGCTGGAGAAGCACCTCGACCTGCCCATGCCGGAGAGCGTGCACGCCGTCATCGCCAACCGGATCGACCTGCTCGACACCAAGGAGCGCACGGTGCTGCTGGCCGCCGCCGTGGTGGGCGTGCAGTTCTGGCCGGGCGCGGTGGCCGCCGCCCTCGGGCAGCCCGTCGAGTCGGTGGAACGCGCGCTGCGCCGGCTGGAGCAGCGCGACTTCGTGCACGAGCAGGCCGCCTCGACCATGGCGGGGCAGCCGGAGTACCGGTTCCGGCACGTGCTGGTGCGCGACGTGTGCTATCAGCGGCTGCCCCGCACCGAGCGGGTGGCGCGGCACGAGCGCACGGCGGAGTGGCTGGACACGCTGTCGCAGAGCCGGGACACCGACCTGGCGGAGGTGCTCGCCCACCACCGCTGGGCGGCACACGAGATCGCCCGGACCCTGGGCATGGACACCACCCGCTACGCCGGCCCCGCCCGCGCGGCGCTGCACCGGGCGGCCCGGCGGGCGTACGCGCTGCACAGCCTCGACGTGGCGGCGAGCCACGCGGGCCGGGCGCTCGGGCTGGCCGACGAGTCCGATCCGGTCGGCCGCCTCCAGCTGGAGCTGCTCAGCACGGAGATCTCCTTCTACCGGGACGGCAACGCCTTCCTCTCCGGCGGCGGCTCCGAGCAGGTGCAGGCGCTCGCCGACCGGCTGCTGTCGCACGGCGACGACGCCTGCGCGGCGCGCGCCTGGACGCTGCTCGGCCAGGCCGCGTGGCTGCGCGCCGACCGGGCCGCCGCGCTGGCCTGCCTGGACCGGGCCGTCCAGCTCTTCGCCCCGCTGCCCGACAGCCCGCAGAAGGCGGACGCCTACGCCGAGCTGGGCCGGCTGCACATGCTCAACTACGAGCGGGACCCGGCGGTGGCCGCGGCCGACCGGGCGGCGGAGATCGGCGAGCGGCTGGGGCTGACCGAGACCCGCACCAACGCCCGGATCACCTCCGCCACCGCCCGCTACCAGGCGGGCGACCGGTCCGGCCTGGATGAGCTGCACTCCATCGTCGAGGTCAGCCGCGCCGGTCAGCTGATCGCCCTGCCCCGCGCCATCCAGAACCTGGCGTACGCAGTCCGGGAGGAGGGCGACTGGCTCCGCTCGGACGCGCTGCTCTCGTCGTCGCCGGCGCGTACGGCCAGCGGGCAGACGCTGACCACCAGCTACTCGGCGGAGGCGATGCGGGCCTGGTTCGACGGCGACTTCGGCCGGCTGCTCACCGCGGCCGAGGCGTTCGTGGACACCCCCACGGGAAGCTGGGACATGCAGGTCCGGGGCCTGCGCTCCTGCCTGCTGGTCCTGCGGGGCGAGCCGGTGCCGCCGGCCCGGTCCCCGGCCGACCCCGCCGCCGACGACGTCGCTGACGCGCTCGACGCCGCCCGGCGCAGCGGCTTCCACCGGCTGCACTGGACCATGCTGGCGATGGGCGCGCTCTGCCGGGCGTTGCAGGGGCGCCGGGACGAGGCGGCGGCGCTGATCGACGAGCTGGCCACCTCCTGGTCGGCGGTGCCCGCCCTGGCCAGCGGCGAGTGGATCGCGGCGGCCGCCTACGCGGCCAGCCTCGCCGGGCGGGACACGGCCGCCCGGGTGCGCGCGATGCTGGACCGGGTGGGCCACCGTACGCCCTGGTCGGAGGCGGCGCTGCGGACGGTGACCGGGGCGCTGGCCGCCGCGGACGGAGACCACCGGCGAGCCGCCGAGCTGCACCTGGCGGGCGCCGAGATCTACGCCGGCATCCCGGACGTGACCGACCGGATGCTGGCCCTCACCTTCGCGGCCGTGGAGCTGGAGCGGGCCGGCGAGCCGACGGCGGGCCGCCCGGAGCTGGCCGAGCTGCGCACCTTCGCGCTGCGCAACGACGCGCCGGGCCTGTTGGACCTGACCCGCCCACCGGCGGCTCCCGCCGATCCCGCCCTGGCCTGCTGACCGCCGCCGCCCGGGCGTGCGCGTCAGGCGGCGACCGGTTCCCGGGAGGTGGGGTCGGCCGGCTGGGTCTTCAGCTTCTGGGCGTACGTGTCGACGTACTCGCGGCCGGAGAGCTCCATCAGCTCGTACATGATCTCGTCGGTGACCGCGCGCTCGACGAACCGGTCACCGGTCATGCCGGCGTAACGCGAGAAGTCCAGCGGCGCGCCGAACCGGATCCGCACCCGGGCGATCTTGGGGATCAGCTTGCCGGGCGGCTGGATCTCGTCGGCGTTGAGCATCGCCATCGGGATCACCGGGGCGCCGCTCTCCAGGGCCAACCGGGCCACCCCGGTCTTGCCGCGGTAGAGCCGCCCGTCCGGCGAGCGGGTGCCCTCCGGGTAGATGCCGGCGATGCCGCCGGCGCGCAGCACCTGCAACTGGGTGTCCAGCGCCGCCCTGGCCGCCCGGCCGCCGGAACGGTCGACGGGGATGGTGCCGGAGCCGACGAAGAACATCTTCGTCAGCCAGCCCTTGATGCCCTTGCCGGTGAAGTATTCGGCTTTGGCGATGAATGTCACTTTTCGCTTGACGATCAACGGCGTGAAGATCGAGTCGGAGAACGACAGGTGGTTGCTGGCGAGGATCACCGGACCCGTGTCGGGCACGTGGTGCAGCCCCTCGACCTGTGGGCGGAAGATCAGCCTCAGCCACGGGCCGAGGATGACGTACTTCATCAGCCAGTACAGCACCGGTGTCCTTCTTCTGGAGGGGGTCGCGACACCCGCGCCGCCGGGGCGGACCGGGTCGCCGGGCGGGGCCCGGCGACCCGCGCGGGCGCTCCCGGCGGGCAGGCGACGTCAGGGATGAGCCTACGAACGGGAGCGGCGCGCCACAACGCACTCCCGGAACCGGGTCCCGACGTGTCACGATTCACGGGGCGTCGGCCGTACGGATCCATCCGGCTCCATACGGCCCACCCCGTCTGACCTCGGCTCCGTCGCTCGCCCGCCCGGCTCCGTCCGGGTCCGTCGTCACCCGTCCGGAGCCGTCGGTTAGCAGCCGGATTAGCAGCAGTCGGGTGCGCCCCGGCCTCAGCCCAGGCCCTGCCCATAGAGGTCGAACCCGATCTTCGCCACCTGAGCCAGGTGCTGCAGGTTCGCCGGAGCGCTCTCCAACAGGCCCGTGCCTCGACTCAGCAACGACCGGACCCAGCCCTTGTCGGGCTCATCCTTCGCAGCCTCCCGCTCCAACTCGGAGGCGACCATCTCGTACGGCGGCTGCTGGTCCTCCGGAAGCAACCGACCAAACTCCCGCAACGCCTCCGCGAAGACGGCCAGTACCTGCCCGTCGTTCGTGTTGGTCTGGTTCTGGGCGACGTCCCGGTTCGCTACGGCGAGCTGGCCACTGTTGTTACCCATGATCGTGACGCTGACGCCTGCGCCGTCGCCCCGGTTCAGGTAGTCCACTACTCCCCCATACTGTTCGATGCACTCGGTGCCTGCCGGCTCGATAGTCGGGGCCTCGTCGGTCCCGCCCAGCAGCCGCCGTTCCCGCAGGAACTGGACCGCGCCCGCCAGGTCGGCTGCGGTGTATAGCTCCCCGACGAACGAGCCGTAGGGGCTGTTGACGATCTCGGCGATCTCGGTCGACTCGCTGTTGGCGTCTCGCTCGTAGACCCACCGCAGGACCGCGTCCCGGCAGGCCATGCGACGAGCCCGGCTGTCCTTGCGGCGCTCCAGCCGGTTCACCGCTTCAGCACGGCCACTCTCGGTCAGATTGATCATCCGGTTGAGGCCACTGCTCCCCATCAGCCTCAGCTCATCGACGTACCCACGGCTCTTGAGCAAGTCGATTGCCACGTCAATGTGCGGCTCGGCCCGAGGAAGGACATCCTCCAGTCCCAGCTCGCTGATGAGTTGGACGATGGCCCGCGACGAGCCTGGCCGGCTCTTCGAGAACTCGTAAACCCAGTCAATGATCCAGCCGGCGACCAGCTCCAACTCCGACCCGGTGACCGGCCCCCCGCCCGCACCGTTGCCGCCGCCACCGTTCGCAACACCCCCGCTCCCCACCATCTCCCCCTGGATCGGCACTCGGACCGGGTACTTGTCGAATTGCTTTTGCAGATCGCGCTGCAGTTTCCGCATCCCTCTCGGGTCGGGCTTGAAGCTACTGCCCACGTGGCCCCCTCGGCACTAGTCACATCGACCAGACACGGTAACCCCGAGATGCGACAGAAGGGCCGCCAACACGAGCAGCACTCCATGTTGGGCCTACAGCACCCTCCTCGGCCGGTGACCCGACACGTGCCGACCCACCTGCGGCAGGTTCTGGGTCTCGGAGTACAGCGCGGCGTTGATCGCACCCAACGCCACCCCCGGGGCGCGCTGCACCCGATCCGAATCTCTCGCCACCCGAGCGATCAGCGCCAACCGACACCGCAGGTCGAACATCTCCCGCCGCGAGCACTGCAACGCAGTCTCCAGCCCCTTCACCCGCTCACGTAGCCACTCCAACTCGGTCACCTGCTCCACCTGCCGCTCCCTCCGATCGGGCCGAGATGGCGACCACCCGCCGGGTCTGCACGGGCCGACCACCACGGATCCACTCTGAGCCACCCGAAAGGGCTGCGCAAGTAGGTAGACCCAATCCGGCACTGCCTAATCAGCCTACGGTCGCTGCGTGGGTGAGGTCCCGGGTCCGTTGGTTGGCCCGCACGAGCTGCAGGATCTGCTCGGCGTGAGCCGGACCCGGATGCGCCAGCTCGTGCGCTACCCGACCTTCCCCGAACCGTTCCAGCGCCTGCATGGGATGACCGTCTGGTTGCGTGCCGACGTTGAGGCGTGGATCGCCGAGCACCGGCCACCTCGGGTCACCGACGGCGACGAAGCCGAGTAGCAGCCAACCCGATCCGGAAGCCCTCCGACGGCTCGGGACGCCCTGGCCCCCCTGAGATCCGCTGGAGCCACCCGAGGCCGCCGGGAGCCACCGGAGATCCACGAACGACCCCACCGGAGAGTGGGGCGTCGGCGGCGGACGCCAGACTGAGGGGATGGAAGCTAGCACTCCCTTGTGGGTGCCGATCGTCGTGGCTGCGGTCGGCGTTGGTGGCACCGTGACCGCAGCTTGGCTAACTCAGCGCGCAAGCAAGAAGAGGGAGGACGAGAGGTGGCGGAGGGAAAGGGAGGTCGACGAGATCCGCTGGCAGCGCGAGAGGGCTGATCGGCTTCGCGAACTGCGGATAAAACTCTACGTTGACCTGGCCGAGTACTCGCAGAACTTCGAGGCGACTTTAGGCGCGGTAACTGACGAGCTTGGAATCAACAAATCCAGAGGGCCCGACGATCTGATCCATCACGAGAAGCTCACTGCTCAAGTCAAGCTCTTAGCGCCGAAACCCGTGCGGGACGCGTGGTACCAACTGCGCCGGTCGGAGGAAGACCTGTATTGGGAGCTACACGAAGGTAGCCCGAACCATACCCCCCAGGGCCAGCCCTACTTGGATGCTGACAGCCAATTCATCATCGGCATACATCGAGACCTGGCTGAGTTGCAGTTCAACCTCCGTGCCGCCATGGCTGACCCGGATCTGTCTGACTGATTTCAGGAAATCTCCTTGGGTAGCCGTAGAGCGCCCAGCCTCCGAAACGGGAACGGGTAGAACGCCGCCGAGACGCAGACCGGCCCCCAACCTGACAGCCCCTAAGTAGCCAGGTTGAGGGCCGGAGTCTGTGCCGGTCAGGAAGTCCGGTGCTGCGTACCCTCGACCGTCTTCGTGTGCGCTTCCCGGGCCGCCTCGTCCGACCGCTCCTGGCGGACCCGCTCCCGATCCAGCGTCCGATTCGACCGCGCCGGATCCTCCGCCGGCTGCGGCTTGCCCATCGGCACCGCCCGCGCCCCCCGGCCGCCCCGAACCACCTTGCCCACCGCCATCACCCCTGTTCCTGGTCGGGCTTCCGACCCACCCGGTCGGCTGCCTTGGTTGCCCACGCCGAGCGTGGGAAGTCCGGTCCGTAGCTGGCTGCGGGGACCTTCTGGGTGGCCTCCCGCGCCCACTGCAGGCCGTCGTCGCTGCTGCCGAGCATCCGACGCATCCCGTCTTCCTGCTCCGCCTGGTGTCGCCGCACCAAGTCAGCCGGCGACGGGTACAGCCGCTCCAGCTCCTGCTGCCGCTCGGCTGCCCGTCGAGCCGTCAGCTCCTCCTGCTGCCGCTGCGACAGCGGCGGCGCGCTGTACCTGCTCCTGGTCCGCATCGTCAGGCCCCCGCCCCGGCCAGCGTCTGCTCGGCCAGGCACTTGACCCGACGCACCTCGGTCAGTTCCTTGTCCAGCGCGGAGATCCGCAGCGAGACGAACCGGTCGGGAACCTCGCGCTCCTGGGCGCGGCGGTTCTCGCACTTCGGGTGCTGCAGCTCGGCCATCTTCGCCTCGACCAGCCGGCGCGTCTGGTGCACGGTGGTCAGCTCCGCCTCCAGCCGCTGCTGCTCGGCGGTCGCCCAAGCGAGGACGGCCGTCGCCTCGTCCTGCAAACTCATCTGTCGCCTCGTCCCGTGAGATCGAATGTGGTTCTGGTGTCCATCGCGGGTGGTTGCCCTCAGCGGGTCCGTGGCAAGGGTGCGTGTCGGGCGGGCCTGGTGGCCGGGCCGACCGGCGGTCTGGGCACGGTCTTGTGGGCGGTGGTCGTCTCGCCGTCGCTGCGGGACCTTCCCGCTGGCCAGGGCGGGGGTGCGGCAGCCGTACCGGTCGAGCGGCCTTGATCAAATTCTACCAACTGGGGCGGTTAGCCAGCAGATCCGGAACTGCTGCTAGAACCGCCGAACCGCCCGGCCGGCGACACCGAACGACGCTCTGCGTGCCCTTGACCGGGACGGGCATACTGTCCGGCGTGCTCATCGCCCCGGTGCCGACCCCATCGCCCACTGCGGTGGTGTCGCCCTCACCCGCGTTGACCGACGCAGTCCCCTCACAACCCGCCAGCCTGGTACCCACGCCGTCGGCCACCCGGCTCGTCGAGGTCGTCGAGCATTCGACAGGCTTCTTCGACAAGATCACGCCCGGCTCGTGGCCCGACTGGCTGGCGGCCATCGGAACGTCCGCCGCGTTCTTGGTGGCTGCCTTCACCTATGCACGGAGCATCAGGGAACGCCGCGAGTCGCAAGCACGGCTCGTGTACTCAAAGCTGGTCAGCCTCAAGTTCCACGAGCCCGGGACCGAGTTCGAGATGATGCCGCATGACGCGCGGTACGGCTGGACCGAGACGGGTGTAGGCACCCTGCCGCCCTCTTCCCCGGACGAGAAAGCTCGCTACATCGCGCTCGTGCCAGTGATTCAGCTGACCGCTGCTGTCCACAACGGCAGCAAGGAACTGATCGCCCCGGCCAAGGTGCAAGTCGTGAACACCGGCCGGAAGACCACCTACGACGCGTTCGCCGTGACGGTCAACTCAGTCGACCCCGAGAGCGAGGAGAAGGTGGACTTCATCTGGCCGAACGTCGACCACCCGGGGCAGCCCGGCCTCGGCACCACGGTGATCTTCCGTGACGCCGCCGGCAGGTGGTGGCGACGGCATCTCGCCGAACCCATCGAGGCCGTCCACGATGACCCCGAGAACGGCAAAGACACCCCGGCACAGCGCGCTCGATGGGCGGCCAATGCCCGCGCCATGGGTCTAGATCCGTCGCCCGAGCCCGAGGTGCCGCTGCGTGCTCGTTGGCATCGCTTCTGGCGCAAGCGGCGGGGCAAGTCACCTACCCCCTGAACCTGCTTGTTCGAGTTCAGGAACGGGCGGCACAGCCGTCCTCCGCCCGTCACCGCCTCCCGCTGCTCGGCACGGTGCCGATCATGTCGAAGAAACCGGCGGGGCGAGAGGGCTGCCGATTCCGTGGGGTCGTCGTGGCCTCTCCGCTGGTCTCCGGAGCCACGGGAGCCGACCCCCGGGGTTCGGGCCGGGTTTCGGCACCGAAAAGCTCCGAGGGGTTGTCTTCACGCGTCACCTCACGGCGTCGGCGTTCCGCCGCAGCAGCCTCCGCCGCCGCAGCCTCCGCCAACACCACCGGCCGGTAAGCCGCCCGAAGCTCCGCCTGCCGCTGGTCGACCTCCCGAGCCGACTCGGCCAACAACCCCGCCAGCTCCCGAGACGCCCGCTTCCGAGACGCCTCCGTGCACGACTTCCTCGGCTCCACAAACGGCCCCGGGTCCGGGCGGCCCTCCCGTACCGCAACCGCACGCTGCGCCTCATGCAGCATCGCCACCAGCTCCCGCTCGTCCACCCGACGGGTCGCCCACCAATCCGGGCAGGTCGACCCGCAGGCGGCATGCGCCTTCCGGTTACCTCTTGGCAGCGCGAGCGGCACCTGAACCCACCTCCAGCCCGCTCCCTTCCAGCTCCAACGTCGCGACCAGATAAGACGGCATCTTCGCCCCCAGCAGCTCGGTCCGCTGCCGGTCGCACTGCAGCACCAACCCGAGCACCCGGACACGCTCCGGAACCGACAAGTTCGGCAACTCCAGCAGCTCATGCGCGGCCCGCAAGACCGCATCGATCTGGTCCTCCGACCGCCGCCGGATCTGGTCAGCCGTCTCCGACCCCATCCGCTCCAGCGCGCTGCGAAGCCGACGCTCGACCGTCCGCCGGCTGAGCCCCATCTCCTCCGCGATCGCCTCCAAGGTGAGGCCCCTACGGCGCAACTCCAACGCCCGAAGGTCCTCAGCGGCACGCTGCAAACGCGTCGTCCCCGCCATCTCGCCCCTCCCAAGATCAACTTCCGCATCCAGGAAAACACACCCACCCGCCACCGACGGGCACCCAGAAACCCGCCGTGCGGGGGCTCGTGGCACGTCAAACCGGCCATGGCCTGCGGCGACGCACCGTTGCTACGCGCCGGTGCTAACAGAACAGGTGCTCGGACCGGCCAGAAAAGGGCACCGACCAGACCCGGCGGGCGAAGTGCGGAACGCCGGCAACAGGTGGTGCCTTAATCCGGGAGGTGCAGTTCTCGGGCTTCGAGGCTTCGTTCCCAGCCTTGCTGTGCTGTCCAGGAGGCGACTTGGTCGAGGTGTTCGCGGCGGATGATGGTCCAGGCGTGGCCGTGGTGGTCGATTGGGCCGTCGTTGACGTAGATGCCGTTGTCGAGGCACCAGCGGATGAGTTGGTGGCGGATCTTGAGTCGGTGGGCTCCGGGTCGGATGTTGATGCAGATGAGTTGGCTCGGTTCGTGGCCGGCGTCTGTTGCCCAGTCGGCCCAGTTGGTGAAGTCGACGCCTCGGGCGTTGCCGATCTCTCCGTGCCAACGGGGGTGGGGCGGTTCGATCTGCATGGGTTAGGTCCTCCGGCTGGCCTATTCGACGGGGTCGGGTCGGGTGGTGTCGGCGGCTTGGGCGATGTGGTCGATGTTGACCGTCGGCTGGAGGGGCGAGGGTTTCCAGCCGGTGTGCTCTTGGATGAAGCCGCCCTTGTCGACCTGGCCAGGTCGCCAGAGCTTGTCGACCACTGGGAGGCGGGTCCACTGGAGGCGTTCGCCGGTGTCAGGGTCGGCTGGCCAGGTGTAGTAGGTCAGGAAGTCGTCGTTGCCGCCGGGGTACAACCGGCTGTCCCAGGTCTGGAAGGGGGCGGCTTCGGCGGTTCCGGGGCCGTGGACTGACCAGAGGATGCGGACGGTGTGGGGGTGTTGGCGGGCGTCGTCGCGTTGGTTGATGTAGTGCTTGATCCACTGGTCCCACAGTTCGGCGGCGGTGATTTCGTTGAGCATGTAGTCGTCGGTGATGGGGTCGGCTTCGAGTTCCCAGTACAGCTCCAGGGGGACGGTGCGGGTGTGCCCGTTGGGGTGGTAGCTGAACTGCCACTGCTGGCCGGGGCTGTAGGTGGTAGTCATTGGGTCTCGCTTCCTCATGTGGGTCGGGTTGGCGCCGGGGTCGTGCGGGGCTACGGGGCTACGGGGCTACGGGGCTACGGGGCTACGGGGCTCAGTGTTGCGTGAGTTGAGCGATTCGGTGGGCCGGAATCGCTAGGCGGGTCGGAGTCTGGCGGGTGGTCGGGCGGCCTTCCCAGTTGATGGGTTGGGCGTTGTGGAGGATGACCCAGCCGGGGGTGAGTTCGTAGCTGGTGCAGGTGTACCACTCGGTGGCGCGGTGGATGTCGCGTCTGGGTCGGTAGTGGAGGGTGAGTCGGAGTTGGGGTTGAGGTTGGGTCCGAGTCTTGGCCATGACGTGGTCTCCCGTGAGTTTTGGTTTCTGCCGCCAACGCCGGGGGTTATAAAGAACCCCCCCGGACGTTGGCATGACGTTGGAGTGCGTTGGTGGGTGCGTTGGTGCCTCTGACCGGCGTCTTTTGGTCTGCGTTGGAGGCGTTGGTTCATGGATTGGTGTCAACGTTGGCAGTGACCAACGTGTCACTATGGACGTTGGTCTATCACCAACCAGGGCCGAGGCCGTCCTGCTGGTAGCCGGTGGACACCTTCAACTGCGGGGCGGCGACCGGGCTTAGAAAGTAGCGGGTCAGCTTGTCCGCCTTGTGCTCGTAGGTCATGGCCGTTCCCTGCTTCACCAGCCGGTTCAGCTTGCCCCGGGCACCTTCCATCTCGGTCTTGGTCGGCTTGTCCTTGCCGGTCCAGAACCTAGCGGCGTCGGCGACCGTGATCCCTTCCTTGCCGCCGTTCCTGATCACGTCCATGATCCCGAGAGCGACGTGTGCGCCCATCTCGCCGGTCGCGTGGTTGATGGTCAGATCCTGTGGCTGGAGGAACCCGCCGGGCGACTTCAACTGGGTGAGCTTCACCGAGGTGCTGCCAGCCTCGCCCCACAGACAGATGACCGAACCGGCACCTGCGGTCAACCAACGGCTGCCGTAAACGTCCTCGATCGTGTTGGGGGTCTTGTTGTCGTCGCTGGCCTTGCGGTTGTGGTGGTCCTCCACCCACTCGATCCCCCGGGCGATCGCTTCCTGTCGGGCGGTGTTGTACCCGTTGGCCGACTCCTCGTTGCTCGGCTTCGAGCAGACGTCCTTGAGCGAGTCGATGAAGATCGTGGTCGCGCCGTGGGACTGGGCGAGATCCGCGAGGGCATCCTTGTCGATCGTCACGTCGAACGGCAGCGGCCCCTTGTGGATGACCAGCCGCTCCTTGATGATCTCCCGGTGCTCCGGCTTCCGCAGTCGACGCATCGCCCGCTTGATCTGCTTCGGCCGGTCGGCGGCGACGTAGAACACCTTTCCGGGGCTGGCCAGGACGGGCATCCCGAGCACCTGCTTGATCAGCCCGATCCGGGCGAACACAAGTTGGTGCGAAAGGGTGGACTTGCCGACGCCGTTGGGGCCGAAGATCATCAGCGGTTCGCCGACCGCCCAGACCGGGGTTTCTTGGGTGCCCCAGACCGGGATGTCGTCGCCTTCGTCTTCGTCCATGAACTCCCAGCCGTCGAGTAGCCGGAGCTTTCGTTCAGAGGCGGCTGCGTGCATCTGCTCGGCGTTGAACTTTCTTCGGGCGACGTCCCGTCCACGGAGCTTGAGATACTCGTCGGCCGCGATGTCGTTAATGCGCTGCTGCTGCCGGATTTGGTTCGCTTCCTCCCAGGACCGATGAGCGGCTTCCCTGACCTCGTAGTCAGCGCCGATCTCGGGACCCCATCTGAGCCACTGCCGAGAACCTTCGACGCTGCCGGGGCTGAACGGAAAGTCCCACTTTCTGGCAACCTGCTTGTGCAGGGCGACACAGCCGGTGAAGCAGCCCGCCTTACCGCACCCGGGGCACGGCCCAAAGAGAGAGCCCTCAGTGGGCGCCTGCGCTGGTAGAATTGATCTTGCCTCGTTCTGGTTGTGCGAGTTGGTGGTGGCGCGGTCAGCCCTCAGGTTGTCGTTTCCCGTGGCGGCTTCCTGAGGGCTTTCTGCTACCTGGGGTCGGTCCCGGCTCATCGGGCACCCCCGTCCGTGCCTTCGGTGGTGTCTCCGAGGGCTTGGAGCAGCGCGGCCCGGGTGACGGCCAGGCGGCGTCCGAGCCGCAGGACGGGACACGGGAACGCACCTTGCCGTGCGAGCTGATAGGACAGGTCTCGGCCGATGCCGAAGCACCTGCCGGCGGCAGGCAGGTCGACGGTCACGGGGAACTCCCGGACCTGGTTGATGGTGGGGACGGTGACGTTCACTCGTTCACCGCCTCGAACAGGTCGCTAACCTCGCAGCCGAGCATGTCAACCAACAAAAGGAGCGTTGGCGGCTTGGGCGACCGATGACCGTTCTCCCACTTGCTAATGCTGGTGTACTCGGTGTCGAGCTTCCGTCCGAGAGTCCTAAGTGAGAGGCCGGCAGCTCTCCGCCTGGCGCGGAGTTTACTACCGCTGAATGTGCGTCGTCTTGCCATGGAGGGTCTCCCGAAGGTTGGTTCGGAAGAGCGCTGACCGAGACCCCGCCGTTGCCCTTAGGTGACCGTCCTTGTGTCTCGACGGGCAGCTCGACGTGGGGTGTTGCGCTCGGCAGCGGCGTCCGTTGTTCCGCAGGACGCTCTCACTGGCCCGACGCTGGCGGGAGCCCGTTCGTTGGGGCTCTCCACTCTTTGGGCCGCTGACGCTCAGTTGTCGTTCTGACAACCAGTAGAGCAGCCTGTGCCCGTTCTTTGCTATGTGAGCTGCGCCTCGCACAAGATGTGCCACGCCACGTGTTCATTTCCACTTGTAAAGGCAAACTTCCTCCGCTTGCGGCCCATCCGGATCAGCACCGGATTGCGTCCGGATGTGATCCCGTGGTGGGGTTTTTTCTGCAGGGCTCCTGCCCTTACCCACCCTGAGGGGCAGGGGCTCTCGCAAATAGAACCCAATTTCGAGGAGCACCCGCAGTGGATCCGACCACCCCGCCGAAGAACGACGCCAAAGTTTGGCTGCTGATGCCCACCCCGATGAAGACCGACCTCGAACAGCGCGCCCGCCAGGACCGCCGGCCGGTCAACTTCCTAATCCGCGAGGCCATCACCGAATACCTCAACCGGCGCGAACACGAGACCAGCCGATGAACCCGGAGCCATGCGACGACCTGGCCGAACGGGTCGCCCAAGCGCTCACGCCAGCCCAACCACGATGGCAGCCATACAGCCGCGACGAACAGGACGCGCAAGCTGCAGCTTGCCTCACGAGGCGGCAGGAAGGCGCGACCATAGACGAGATCGCGGCGAAGCTGGCAATCAGTAGCAGGACCGTCAGGAAGCGCATCGAGCGCGCTTTGGGTCTCGGAAAGCCCCTGCTCGCGACGCCCAGCCCAGAGCAAACCGCCGCACAAGCCGAGCAGATGTTGAAACGGCACCTGGCCGGAGCGAAAGCCGAAACAATCGCCCGCGAATTCGGGGTCGGAGTCAACACCGTCTACGCCCGGCTCGCTTTGTCCAGACGGCGAGAGCAGGGATCGCAAACCGCGCAGCAGCCCCGATAGAAGACGGCCCCAAGCCGGTGCACCACCACCAGCCCGGGGCCTTGACCGCCTACGTAGGAGGCGACCCGTGGACAACGTACCCACCAGCACGAACTACCCCGTCCCTCGCCACGAGCCCGACCACCGACTGTCGTACGGCCTGCTGCTCGACCTGCGGGTCGTCCTTCTGCGGCACGGCTACCCGGAGCTGACCAGCGATGACCTCGCCGACCTCCTGGCCGCCGCCAACAGCTTCCTCTACGGCCCCCGCCCGACCTCCGCCGAGTACGAGCGCGACCGGGACAACCCCACCGGTCAGCCGCTGCCGGCCGGCATCCAAGGCATCCCGACTGGTACCCGTGCCAAGAGGAGGAACCAGCGGTGAACCGGCCCCACATCTACCGAGGCCAGAAGGTCCCCGGGGTGTTCCAGCGGTGCAAGAAAACCTGCCCGGCCCTCCGCTGCGACGTCCACACCTGGTCGTACCACGTGGTGCTGCCCGCCGGGCCGGACGGCCGCCGGCCGCAGCTCACCAAGGCCGGGTTCGGTACCGGCCGGGAAGCGATGAAGGCCCGCGAGGAGGCTGCAACCGCCGGCCGGAACGGCAAGACCAGCAGCAAACCCAAGCTGACCTTCGCCGACTGGGCAGACCGGTGGCTCGCCGGCAAAGTCGAGCGCGGGGAGCTGCGTCCCTCCAGTCACACCGCCCACCGGAATGCCCTGGCCCACCTCAAGCGGTACCTGGGCACCAAGAAGCTCAAGAGCCTCACCAGCCACGAGCTGACCGAGACTTACGCCGCGATCATCCGAGACCGGCGGGCCGAGATCGAAGCTGCCCGAGCTACCGGCGGGAAGGCATCCCGGCCGATCTCCGCCGCCAGCATCACCCGGATCCACACCGTGGCCAACGGCTGCCTCCGCGATGCCGCCGACGCGAAGTTCATCGACCACAATCCCGCTGCGACCGCGAAGAAGCCGAAGTACCAGGGGTCGAAGGTCAAGCCGTGGACGCCCGCCCAGGCGCGGCAGTTCCTGGAATTCCTGACCAGCACGGGCGACCGGCTGGTGCCGTTGATCCACCTCGCGATCCACACCGGGTTACGGCGCGGCGAGCTGCTCGGGCTCGGCTGGGCGGACGTCGACCTGGACGCCGGGACCGCCCGAGTGTGGCGACAGCGGGTGACCGTCGCCGGGGTGGTCTCGGTAGTCGACCAGACGAAGACCGAGGCGGGTGACCGGCTGGTGCCGCTGTTCCCTGGCACCGTCGCCGTCCTGCGGCAGTGGCGGGCGCAGCAGAACCGGGAGCGGCTCGCCTGGGGGCCGGCTTGGAACGACGGAGGTTGGGTGTTCACCCGGGAAGACGGGCAGCCGCTCTATCCGGACACCGTCGGCCGGGCGTTCCGGAAGCGCACGGAGCAGGCTAAGTTGCCCAGGCTGCGGTTCCACGATCTGCGGCACACGTTCGCGTCGATCGCTTTGAACGCCGACGTGTCGATGCCGATCTTGTCGAAGGTGATGGGTCACACGAACCCGGCTTTCACCAGCAAGAGATACGCCCACCTGTCGCCGGAGAAGCACAGCGAGGTCATGCGGGCGGTCGGCGAGGAGCTGGGCAGCGCCACCGGCTGAGCCTTCTGTTAGCAAGCGATTAGCAAGAACGGACAAAGAGCCCCTGTCGCGACCTGCGGCAGGGGCCCTGACTTCGTACGCCGCGCCACAAGGCACTCCCGGAACCGGGTCCGGACGTGTCACGATTCAAGGCACGGCGCCCGGGGCGGTGCCGAGGGGGCTCAGGCGACCGCGCCGCGGGCGCGTGATGAGGAGGATGTCCGGTGTCAGCGGGTGGGGCCCGCCGGGGGCGGCGGGACAACGGGCTCGACGCGAGCGAGTACGCCGTCGCCGGCGACGTGGATCCGCGCGTCGGCGAGCACCTGCTCGACGTCCTCGCCGCCGGCGGGATCGCGGCCTACCTGCAGCCCTCGGCCGACCTGAACCCGGTCACCCGCACCACCACCGTCCCCGCCCGCCCCGTCGACCGGCTCTACGTCGACCGGTCGCACCTGACCACCGCGCGGGACTACCTGACCCAGCTCGCCGACGAGACGGCCACCGACCGGGGCCGCGACGCGGAGCCGGACATCGACGCCGAGTGGGCCCGGATCGTCGCCGGCTTCCACACCACGCCCGCGCCGGGCGACAACCCGTGGCCCGCCGCCGAGGACGTGGACGACCCGCCGGGGCCCGCCACGGGTCCGGTGACCCTCGCCGCGCCGGACGAGCCCGCGGGGCCGACCGCCACCGACGTGCGCCGGCTGCCGTACGCCGCGGACGTCTCGGGGATCTCCGTCGGCCGGGGCCGCCAGGACGAGCCCTCGCTGCTGGACGGGCTGGACACCTTCGGCGCGGACCTGCCCGACGACGAGGCGGACGACGAGCGCTACACCCCGCCGCCACCCCCGCCCCTGCCGCGCTTCTCCAAGTACACGGTGGTCGGCGTTCTGGCGATCGTGGTCGGCTTCGTGCTGTTCCTGTTCCCGTCGATCTTCCCGGTGGCCGACCCCTCGGTCGTCAACCTGTTCGGCTTCACCGGCATCCTCGCCGGCTTCGTCGCGTTGATCTGGCGGCTACGCCCCGGCGGCGACGAGGACCACGACCCGGACGACGGCGCGGTCGTCTGACCGCCCCGGCCGGGCGGGAGCCGCGCCCGCATCCCGGGACGACCGCCGCCCACGCCGCGGTCGTGACAGTGGTGTAACTTACTGTCAGTAGGAATACCGCTGTCCGTCACTTCCCTCGCTGACTGCCCGGTTGTTCCTTCCTCGCGGCGGTCACTCCTCTGCGGATCGGAATGCCCGATATGCGACAGAGTTCCCTCGTGGTGGTCGCCAACCGCCTACCCATCGACGACGGCGCGGCCCCGGACGGCGCGTGCGAGTGGCGCCGCAGCCCCGGCGGCCTGGTCAGCGCCCTGCACCCCCTGCTGCGGCACACCCCGGCGACCTGGGTGGGCTGGGCCGGCGGCACGGGGCCGGCGCCCGCCGTGCCCGACGTGGACGGCGTGCGGATGCACGCCGTGCCGCTCAGCGGCGACGAGCTACGCGACCACTACGAGGGCTTCGCCAACGCCACCCTGTGGCCGCTCTACCACGACTCGGTGGAGCAACCGGAGCACCACCGGCGCTGGTGGGAGGCGTACCAGCGGGTCAACCAGCGGTTCGCCGAGTCGACCGCCCAGGTGGCCGAGCCCGGCGCGATGGTCTGGGTGCAGGACTACCACCTCCAACTGGTGCCCGGCCTGCTCCGGGCGCTCCGGCCGGACCTGCGGATCGGCTTCTTCCTGCACGTACCGTTCCCACCGCCCGAGCTGTTCATGCAGCTCCCCCGCCGCGCCGAGCTGCTGCGCGGCATGCTCGGCGCCGACCTGGTCGGCTTCCAGCGGGCCCAGGCCGCGCACAACTTCGCCCAACTGGTGGCCAAGGTGCTCCAGTTCCCCGCCACCGACCGTCGGATCGCCGTCGACGACCGGGTGGTCCGGATCGGCGCGTTCCCCGTCTCCATCGACACCGTCGAGATGGCCGCGCTCGCCGCCCGGCCCGACGTGGCCGACCGGGCCCGCCGGCTGCGCCACGATCTCGGCAGCCCCGAACAGGTGATCCTCAGCGTCGACCGGATGGACTACACCAAAGGCATCGAGCAGCGGCTCAAGGCGTACAGCGAGCTGCTCGCCGCCGGGCACGTCAAGGTGCGAGACACCGTGCTGGTGCAGGTGGCGGTGCCGACCCGGGAACGGGTCGGGCAGTACCAGATCCTCCGCGAGCGGGTGGAGCGCGAGGTCGGGCGGATCAACGGCGAGTTCGGCCGGGTCGGCGAGCCGGCGATCCACTACCTGACCCAGCCGTTCGACCGCGCCGAGCTGGCCGCCCTCTACCGGGTCGCCGACGTGATGGCGGTGACCCCGCTGCGGGACGGGATGAACCTCGTCGCCAAGGAATACGTGGCCGCCCGGGTGGACGACTCGGGTGCCCTGCTGCTCAGCGAGTTCGCCGGCGCCGCCGCCGAGCTGCCGCAGGCGTACCTGGTCAACCCGCACGACCTCGAGGGGCTCAAACAGGGGCTGCTCTCGGCGCTGCGGGCGGGCCCCGACGACGTCGGCGCGCGGATGCGGGCCATGCGGGCGCACCTGCACCGGCACGACATCCGGGCCTGGGCCCGCTCCTACCTCTCGGCGCTGGACGAGAGCGGCTCACTGCTCACCCGGCTGGGCGCCGCCGACTGACGCCGGAAGTCGGGGCCCGGGGTCAGAGCCGGCTGTCCGGGGCCGGGTCCTTCGCCAGCCAGTCCAGGATCGCGTCGACCGGCTCCCGCCACCTGACGTCGAGCATCATGTCGTGCCCCATGCCGGGGAAGAGCAGCGGCGCCGAGCCGTACCGCCGGGCCGCCCGGGTCAGCGCCGCCGCCGGGACCACCCGGTCGTCCGGGCTGCCGAGCACCAGCACCGGCGGGTCGCCCACCGCGGGCTCCGCGTCCCGCCCGGTCAGCAGCTGCCACTGGGCCCGTCGGCTCGCCCGCCCCAGCCGGGCCGCGTACCGCCGGGCCTCGGCCTCGGGCAGCTCCCGGCTGAACAGCTGGCGGCGGTGCAGGCGCAGCGGCCCGCCGAACACCGCCGGCAGCGTGCCGAGCGGATTGCGGCGCAGCGCGGCGCCGAACGTCGCCCAGCCGCCGAGCACCGGCGCGACCAGCACGCCCGCCCGGGCCGGGTAGCGGGCCAGCGCGTGCGCGACCACCAGGGCCCCGGCGCCGTGCCCCACCAGCACCGCCTGGCGCGGCAGGCCCGCCGCCGCCTGCGCCACGTCGTGGGCGTACGCCCGCAGCGTCGCCTCCGGCGCCGGGCCGCTGCCGCCGTGCCCACGCAGGCTCAGCGCGTACGCCGGGAAGCCCCGGGACGCGGCGTGGCCCAGCCAGTGCTCGGCGAACGCCCACGCGCCGTGCCCGAAGCCCGGCACGAACAGCAGCGGCGGCCGCCCCTGCTCCAGCTCGGGGGCCACGCCGAGCACCTCACGCCGGACCGGGCGGACCGGGCGCGCCCACTCCCGCCCCCGCATGATCCGCACCTGCTGACTCACTGCTCCGGCCTCTCGTTCGCGACTGCGGGGCTCCGCTGCGCTGCACTCCTCGCGCTCACCGGTCCGGCCTCTCGTTCGCGACTGCGGGGCTCCGCCGCGCTGCACTCATCGGGCACCCTCCAGGTCGCGCAGGGCGCGCTGGACGGCGCGCAGGTAGTCGGCGTGACCGACCTCGAACCAGTGCCGGCTGCTGTCCTTGACGGGCCCCGCGTAGCGCTCCCCCGCCTTCGCCGTCACCCGGGCGGCGAAGGCCGCCGCCCGGTCGGGACGGGTCAGGCGCAGCCGCAGCAGCCGGGCGAAGAGCACCGTCTGCCAGTGCGACAGCGGGAAGACACCCGAGTCCGGCTGCACCAGCCCGGCGACGGCGAGCGTGGGATGGCCGGGGGCGAAGGCGTTGAGCCAGAGCGTGGGCCGGCCCGTCCCCGCGTCGTCGCCGAGCACCTTGGGGTCGAGGAACTCGAAGCGCGGCAGGTAGCCGGTGGCGAAGACGACCAGCTCCGGGTCGATCTCCCGGCCGTCGGACAGCTCCACCGCGTACGGGTGGAAGCGGGCGACGTCCGGCACCGGGGATATCCCCCCGTGGCCCACGTAGTAGACGAGCTGGCTGTTGGCGATCGGGTGCGTCTCGTACACCCGGTGGTCGGGCTTCGGCAGGCCGAACCGGGTCAGGTCGCCCACGGTCAGCCGCAGCGTCCAGTGGTATAGCCACTGCCGCACCCGCAGCGGCACCCGCAGCGCCAGCAGCGCGTCGTTGACCTGGTCCGCCGGGCGGCCGAGGACGTACTTCGGGGCGTACCAGTAGCCTCGGCGGGTGGAGTGCCAGCAGCGCGACGCCTGCTGGGCGGCCTCGACGGCGATGTCGCAGCCGGTGTTGCCGGCGCCGACCACGAGCACCCGCTTGCCGCGCAGCTGCGCCGGGTCCTTGTAGGACGAGGCGTGCATGACCTCGCCCCGGAACTCCTCCAACCCCTCGTAGCGGGGCAGCTTCGGCGACCAGTTGTGCCCGTTGGCGACCACCACCGCCGCGTAGCGGGAGGTGCGCTCCGGGCCGTAGCCGCCCGTGCTGCGGGTGGTCACGTCCCAGCGGTCGCCCTCGGCCGGCTCCACGCGGACGACCTCGGTGCCGAACCAGACGTGCGCCCGCAGGTCGAAGTGGTCGGCGTACCGCTCCAGATACGACAGGAGCTGGCTGTGGTGCGGGTAGTCGGGCCAGTCGTCGGGCATCGGGAAGTCGGGGAACTGGGTGAACGGCCGGGACGAGATCAGGTGCGTGCTCGCGTACACCGGGCTGCGGTCGTGCCGCCAGTTCCAGGCCCCGCCGACGCCGGTCTCCCGCTCGTAGCAGTCGACGCCGAACCCGTGTTCCTTCAGGTTCTTGACGGCGACGAGCCCGCTGGCCCCCGCGCCGATGACGCAGACGGTGTCGCCCCGGTCGGAGACCGGCCGGCCGTCGCGGGTCAGGGCGAGCGTGCTCGCCTCCGGGTCGGGCCGGCCGTGATCGGTGGAGGTGGACACCGGGATCTCCTTTTGTGCGGCACGAGGGCCGGGGTCGCGCAGCATCCTCTCCACAACGGAGCGGGATGTCCAGCCCCGGGCGCGGACGACGGTCAGCCGGCCCCGGGCAGCAGCAGGTCGACGAGGACCGGGAAGTGGTCGCTGGCCCGGCGG
The DNA here is from genome assembly GCF_040639595.1 of Micromonospora sp. NPDC023814. Taxonomy (NCBI): domain Bacteria; kingdom Bacillati; phylum Actinomycetota; class Actinomycetes; order Micromonosporales; family Micromonosporaceae; genus Micromonospora; species Micromonospora sp. NPDC023814. The sequence continues at coordinate 65,311 of NZ_JBFAAF010000004.1, read as the reverse complement.
GTCTGCGGGGTGTCGACCACGTCGTAGTCGACCACCGTGACGCGCGGGTCGACGAACAGGGCGTCGATCCGCCGCCGGGGGCTCGCGCACGAGTAGGTGAGCCGGTCGGCCCGGTCCATCGCCACGGCGGCGTCGGTCAGCCCGCCCGCCACGGTGGCCCACGCCGGCCCGTCCGGCCCCTCGTTCAGGTCGGCTGCGGCGATCACCGGCGTGGTGGCGGCGTCGAGGTCGCGTTTGAACAGCGCGGCCTGCCCGGGCCGCTCGGCCGGGTCGGTGGACAGGTGCGAGCCGGCCACGGTGAACCGGGCGCCACCGGCGACCACGCACTCGGCGTACGCGGCGCCGCGCAGGTGCCGGCCGGGGGTGAGCGGGAAGCGTCGGCACCGGGTGTCCAGCACCCGCACCCGCAGGCTGGTCAGCAGCAGGTTGCCCAGCGCGGGCAGCCCGCCGGCGGCCACCACCAGGCCGAACGACTCGGCCAGCGCGGCCGACTTCTGCCGCCACCGGAACCGGCGCGGCCCCTCCTGCACGACCACCACGTCCGGCCGGGCGGCGCGGACCACCGCCGCCAGCGCGGCCGTGTCGTCCCGCTGACCGTGGATGTTGTACGACACGACGCGCAGCGGCACGCCCGGGCTCTGCGTCACGGCCCGCCTCAGATCCGGCGGGCCAGGTCGGCGGCGCCGATGACGCCGGCGGTGTTGCCCAGCTCGGCCGGGCGGATCTCGGCCACCGGAAGCCGGCTGCGCTGGGCGAGCGCGTCGGTGAACGACCGGCGGGTCGGGCCGAGTAGCAGGTCACCGGCGTCGATCACGCCGCCGCCGACGACGAGGACCTGCGGGTCGAGGATCTGCGCCATGTCGGCGAGGCTGGTGCCGAGCCAGCGCCCGACCTGCGCGAACGCCTCGGTGGCAACCGGGTCGCCGCCCTGCGCCGCGGCGGTCACCATGCGCCCGGTGATCGCCTCGGCGTCGCCGCCGGACAGCTCCAGCAGGGCCACGGCGCGGTGCGGCTCCTGCTGGGCGGCCGCGCGGGCGAACCGCACCAGGGCGCTGCCGCTCGCGTACTGCTCGATGCAGCCGAGCCGGCCGCAGCCGCACTGGTGGCCGTCCGGCACGGTGAGCATGTGGCCCAGCTCGGCGGCGATGCCGTTGGCGCCGCGCAGCAGTTCCCCGCCGAGCACGATGCCGCCGCCGACACCGGTGCCGATGGTGAACATGACCATCGAGTCGTCGGCGTCCCGGGCCGCGCCGTGGCGGAACTCCGCCCAGGCCGCGACGTTGGCGTCGTTCTCCACGATCACCGGCAGGCCGGTCGCGGCGCTGACGTAGTCCCGCAGCGGCTCGTCGCGCCAGGCGAGGTTCGGGGCGAACAGCACGGTGGAACGGCCGGCGTCGATCCAGCCTGCCGCGCCGATGCCGACCGCCTCGATCGACCGCCCGACGGCCAACTCGGTGACCAGTTCGATGATGACGTCCCGGGTCTTGGCGACGTCGTCGGCGGGGGTGTTCCGTCGGGCCTGCACGAGGACCGTGCCGGCGGCGTCCACGACACCACCGGCCACCTTCGTGCCACCGACGTCGACTCCGATGGTCAGCGTCACCGCTGCCACTCCCCTCTGCTGTGCTGCCCGCGCCCGCGCCGCCGGACGACCGGCGCGTGGTCGGGATGTGCGATGGTCAGGCCGCGTCGCCTGGTGGGTGCTCGCCTGCGTCGCCGGGTGCCCGCGTCGCGGGCACCACGGGACGGTCGGCGGACGTCCGCACGGTCGCCGCGACGGCCGGCCCGGCGGCGTCGACGGGCGGTGCGGCGGCCGGGACGGCCACGTCCTCCGCCCGGGTGGCGGCGGACCAGACGTCCCGCTCCGCTGCCGGCTGAGAATCATGCCCGCTACGGGTGGCCTCGCGCCAGACGTGGTCGTCCGCGCCATCCGGTTCGGCGCTCGACGCCGCGGCGGCGGCCGGCTCGGCGGGGGGCTCCGGCGGGGCGAACGCGCGCAGCAGGCTGGCCACGCCGGCGGCCAGGTCGCCGGCGCCGGTGGCGAGGCGCTCGGCGAATTCCGGACTCGGATCGCGCAACGCGGCGATGCCCCGACAGACCGGGCAGACGCAGCATTCCGGGCCGCCGGTGGCGAAGCCGCCCCCGGATCCCCCGGTCGACTCACCCGGGGCGGCGCTGTGACCGAGGACACCCGACACGATCCCACCGAGCGGACCCCACGGGCCCGTCCCGGAGCCGGACGTCGCGAGGCGCGCGCCGGCCAGCAGCGTGGCGACCAGCCGTTCCGCCTCTTCCCGGGCCGAACCCGGATCCGTTGCACCCATGGTCGGCTCCTCTACCCTGCCGCCGGACGCGTCACTGCGCCGCACCGGGTGCTTCTACCCGGCGCTTGAGCTGCTTCAACGCGGTATCCATGATCATTTTCTCGGCCTTGCGGCGGAACATCCCGAGCATCCCGACCGAGAGCTCGACCTCAAGGGTGTAGGTCACCGTCGTCGTGCCGTCCGGGTTGCCCACCAGGTCGTACGAGCCGCGCTGGGACTTCTGCATCTTCGAGGGCGCCACCAGGTGCCACTCGATCCGGGAGAGGTCCTCGGCGTACTCGTAGGCCAGCACGTACTCGTCGGCCATCACCCCGGCGTCGATGACGAACCGGACCTGGCTGGCGTAGCCGTCCTCGTACTCCTCGATCACCTCCGCCCGCCGCACCGCTTCGGTCCACTCGGGGTAGCTCGGGAAGTCGCAGACGACCGCCGCCACCCGTTCCGGTGGCGCGCCGACGACGATCGACTGGGTGGAGGAGTCCGCCATGGGGGGAGGCTACCCGGCGCCGGCCGCGCGTACGCCGCGCCGCCCCCGCACGTACCGGGGGCGTGTCCCGCGCCGGTGCGGGGAGCACCGGGGCTACCTGCCTATTCTGCCCGCCCGCCGAGGCGGGTAGGTTTCGACAGAGCCGACCCGTGGTTTCGGCCGGCACGGCCAGTGAGCACGAGGAGTGCAGGTGCGCGAGTTCTCCGTCCCGCCGATCGTCACCGTCGGCGACGCGGCCAACCTCACCGATCCGGTCTGGGACAACGCCGAGGTCGCCCCGGACGCGGTCCAGTTCGTCCGCCCGAGCGACGGCGGGACGGCCTGGGCCGACGTCACCTGCCGGCAGTTCCGCGACGAGGTCGTCGCGGCGGCCCGGGGCCTGGTCGCCGCCGGCGTCCAGCCGGGCGACCGGGTCGGCCTGATGAGCCGCACCCGCTACGAGTGGACCCTGCTGGACTACGCGATCTGGGCGGCCGGCGCGGTCACCGTGCCGATCTACGAGACCTCCAGCGCCGAGCAGGCCGCGTGGATCCTCGCCGACTCCGGCGCGGTGGCCTGCGTGGTGGAGAGCAACGCCCACGCCACCCTGGTCGCGGGCCTGCGGGACCGGCTGCCCGAGCTGCGGCACGTCTGGCAGATCGACCTGGGCGCGGTGGACGACCTGGTCCGCTCCGGCGCGTCGGTCGACCCGGCCGAGATCGACCGGCGGCGCGCCGCCGTGCGCGCCGACGACCTCGCCACCGTCATCTACACCAGCGGCACCACCGGCCGCCCCAAGGGCTGCGTCCTCACCCACCGGAACATGTACGCCGACATCGCCAACGCGGTGCCGGTGCTGCCGAACCTCTTCCGGCCCGACGCGTCGACCCTGCTCTTCCTCCCGCTGGCGCACGCCTTCGCCCGGCTGATCCAGATCGGCGTGGTCCAGGCGCGGGCCACCATGCGGCACTGCGCGGACACCAGGAACCTGGTCGCCGAACTGCAGGACTTCCGCCCCACCTTCGTGCTCTCGGTGCCCCGGGTGTTCGAGAAGGTCTACAACGGGGCCAAGCAGAAGGCCGAGGCGGACGGCAAGGGCAGGATCTTCGCCCGTGCCGAGCAGGTCGCCATCGCGTACAGCGAGGCACTGGAGACCGCCGGCGGCCCCGGCCTGGCGCTGCGCGTGCAGCACGCGCTCTTCGACCGGCTGGTCTACCGCAAGCTGCGGGCGGCGCTCGGCGGCCGGTGCCGCGACGCCATCTCCGGCGGCGCCCCGCTCGGCGCCCGGCTGGGCCACTTCTTCCGCGGCATCGGCGTCAGCGTCTGCGAGGGGTACGGCCTGACCGAGACCTCCCCCGCCGCCGCCGCGAACCTGCCCGACGCCACCCGGATCGGCTCGGTCGGCCGGCCGCTGCCGGGCGTGACGATCCGGATCGACGACGACGGGGAGATCCTGATCTCCGGCGACCTGGTCTTCCGCGGCTACTGGCGCAACGAGGAGGCGACCGCCGAGGTGCTCAGCCCGGACGGCTGGTTCCGCACCGGCGACCTGGGTCACCTCGACGCCGACGGCTTCCTGAGCATCACCGGCCGGAAGAAGGAGATCATCGTGACGGCCGCCGGCAAGAACGTCGCCCCGGCCGTGCTGGAGGACGAGGTGCGGGCGCACCCGCTGGTCAGCCAGTGCCTGGTGATCGGCGACCGGCAGCCGTTCATCGCCGCGCTGGTCACCCTCGACGAGGAGGCGCTGCCGCGGTGGCTGTCCGCCGCGGGGCTGCCGGCGGACACCCCGGTCGAGAAGCTGCGCGAGCACGAGGGGCTGCGGGCGGAGATCCAGGGCGCGATCGACACCGCCAACCAGGCGGTCTCCAAGGCCGAGGCGATCAAGGTGTTCCGGATCCTGCCCCGCGACTTCACCGAGGCGACCGGCGAGCTGACGCCGTCGCTGAAGGTCAAGCGCCAGGTCGTGCACAAGTCGTACGCGGCGGAGATCGCCGACATCTACCGACGCTGACTACCATCCGTCACGTGCCCGCCTCGACGCCCACCCGGCCCCAGCCGCATCCCCTCGCCGCCGCGGCGCGCGTGGTCATGCTGGCGCTCGTCGCCGTCCTGACCCTGTTCGCCACGCGCGACGCCACCCAGCTCTGGTGGGTGGCGCTGCTCGCCGCCGCCGGGCTGCCCGCGCTGCTGGCGCCCGAGCACCTGCTGGTCGGCCCGCTCAGCCGGGTGGCCGAGGTGGTGGTGCTGGGGCTGGCCGCGAGCCAGGTCGCCGCCGTCGCGACCATCGGCGGGAACGTCGGCGGGCTGGGCGCCTCCGCGGTGCTGCCCTACCTGGCGGTCCCGGTGACCGTCACCGCGCTGCGCCGCCGGTTCGCCGAGGGGGCCGCCCTGCTGGCGGTCACCGCGGCCACCCTGCTGCTCGCCGGCGCGCTCACCGAGGTCGACGGCGGCCGGCAGATCGCCCAGCTCGGCTACCTCGCCGTCTGCGCCCAGTGGCTGATCCTGGCCGGGCTCGGCCTCTACGCGGCCAGCACCCTGCACCGGGTGATGCGGGTCCGCGACGAGGGCAAACCCCAGCCGTACGCCGAGGCGACCCGGCTGCTGACCCAGCTGCGCACGGTGGCCCGGCAGCTGCCCGGGGCCACCCTCGATCCGGGCGGCATTTCCGAGCACCTGCTGGAGGAGCTACGCACGGTGGCCCGGGCCGACCGGGCGGCCGTGCTGTCGGCCAGCGGCGGCGGGCGGCTCGTGGTGCTCGCGCAGGTGGGCGTGGACCGGGTGGACTGGGAGACGACGCTGGACGCGGATTCGGCCATCGCCGACGCGTGGGCCAGCCAGCAGCCGCAGACCGCCGCCCGCTCGCAGGCCCGGTCGCACCGGGGCGGCGAGGTCTCCGCGCTGATCGTGCCGCTGGTGGCCGGGGTGCGCACGGTCGGCCTGGTGGTGCTGGAGGCGGACGCGGCGCAGGCGTACCCGGCCGGGGTGGTGGCCCGGGTGACCGGGCTGACCCGCCCGGCCGCGCTCCGGCTGGAGGCGGCGCTGCTCTTCGACGAGGTCCGCTCGCTGGCCACCAACGAGGAGCGGCAGCGGCTGGCCCGGGAGATCCACGACGGGGTGGCACAGGAGCTGGTGATGGTCGGCTACGGCATCGACAACGCCCTCGCCACCGTGCACGACGACGCCGAGGAGACCGCCGAGAGCCTGCGCGCGCTGCGCCACGAGGTGACCCGGGTGATCACCGAGCTGCGGCTGAGCCTGTTCGAGCTGCGCAGCGAGGTCGACCGGCACGGCGGGCTGGCCGCCGCGATCGCCGAGTACGCCCGCACGGTCGGCGCCTCCGGCGGGCTGCGGGTCCACCTGTCCCTGGACGAGTCCACCGCCCGGCTGCCGGCCGCCACCGAGGCCGAGCTGCTGCGCATCGCCCAGGAGGCGGTCACCAACGCGCGCAAGCACGCCGGGGCCGCGAATCTGTGGGTCACCTGCGAGGTCGACCCCCCGTACGCGCAGATCGAAGTGTCGGATGACGGTCAGGGGATCGCTGACCAGCGCTCGGACGGGCACTACGGTCTTGCGATCATGGCCGAGAGGGCGGAACGTATCCGGGGCCGGTTGGAGATCAGGCCGCGGCAGCCGAGCGGCACGACCGTCGCGGTGGTGCTCGGCTCGTCGCCCCGGCGCGATAACGTGCGCGGTAGCGTAGCGGCAGCAGAAGGGGAGTAACCCGAGGATGACCACAAGTCCGACACCGGCGACCCGTACCAAGGTCCTCCTTGTCGACGATCACGACCTGATCCGCAAGGGCCTGCGGCACGCGTTCGAGCGTGACCGGCAGTTCGAGGTCGTCGGCGAGGCCGCCACGGCGGCGGAGGGCGTACGCCAGGCCGGTGCGCTGCAGCCGGATGTGGTGATCATGGACCTGCGGCTGCCCGACGGCAGCGGCTTGGAGGCCACCCGGGCGCTGCGCAAGTCGAGCGCCTCGATGGGCATCGTCGTGCTCACCATGTACGCCGGCGACGACCAGCTCTTCGGCGCCCTGGAGGCCGGGGCGAGCGCCTTCGTGCCCAAGACCGCGCCGGCCGACGAGGTCGTCGCCGCCGCCCGGCACGCCGCCTCCTCCCCCAGCGCCTTCACCGCCGCCGACCTGGCCGAGGCGATGAAGCGCCGGCTGGCCCCGTCCGGGCCGCAGCTGTCCCCTCGCGAGGGCCAGGTGCTGCGGCTGCTCGCCGACGGGATGAGCGTGGCGGGCATCGCCAAGCAGCTCTTCGTCAGCGAGTCCACCGCCAAGACCCACATCTCGAAGCTCTACGAGAAGCTGGGCGCGGCCAACCGGGCGCAGGCGCTGATGACCGCGCTGCGGCTGGGCCTGCTCGAGGCTCCGGACGCCCCGAAGTTCTGAACGGCTCCCTCCGGGGAGCCCAGTGATGCACCACCGACAGGCCCGCGCCCGCCGGCGCGGGCCTGTCGGTGCATCGACCGACGTCGTCATCTTGCGGGGCGGCGCGCTATGGTCTCCCCGCCGGGCAACCGGCAGAATACCGGCGCGGGCAACGGCGTCCGCACCGCCGACACGAGGGGTGAGCGCATGCAGCGGCCGGACTGGGCACCCGACGAGATCGACATCGAGCGCCCCAGCGTGGCCCGCATGTACGACTACTACCTCGGCGGCTCGCACAACTTCGCGGTGGACCGGGCGGCGGCCCAGGCGATGGTGGCCGCCGTGCCGGAGGCGCCGCTGATGGCGCAGGCCAACCGGGCCTTCCTGCGCCGGGCGGTGCAGTTCCTCCTCGACGCCGGCGTCCGGCAGTTCCTGGACATCGGCTCGGGCATCCCCACCGTCGGCAACGTGCACGAGATCGCCCAGCGCGAGGCCCCCGACGCCCGGGTCGTCTACGTCGACGTGGACCCGGTGGCGGTGGCGCACAGCCGGGAGATCCTCGACGGCAACGACCGCGCCGCGGTGGTGCAGGAGGACCTGCGTCGTGCCGAGCGCATCGTCGCCCACCCCGAGGTCCGCCGGCTGCTCGACTTCGACCGGCCGATCGCCGTGATGATCGTGGCGGTGCTGCACTTCGTGTCCGACGACGACCGGCCGGCCGAGCTGCTGCGGACGCTGCGCCAGGCGCTGGCGCCGGGCAGCTACCTGGTGCTCTCGCAGGCCAGCGCCGACGGCCGCGCCGACGAGGAGCGGGCCGACGCCGAGCGCGTCTACCGGCGCACCGACAGTCCCCTGTGGATCCGCAGCCGGGGCGAGCTGACCGCCCTGTTCGACGGCTTCGAGCTGGTCGAGCCCGGCGTGGTCTGGGTGCCGCAGTGGCACCCGGAGTCCGCCGACAGCGCCGAGGACGCCGAGCGGGCGGCCTTCATCGGCGGCGTCGGGCGGCTCGATGGGTGAGCCGCCGGGGGCCGCGGCCCTCGCCGTGCCGCCCGGGACGACCGTGCGGCATCCGCCGCGCCCGGGGGCGTTCGCCCGGGCGTGGGCCAAGGCCGTCTCCGGCACCAGTTACCTGCCGATGACCCAGGCACAGCTGGAGGCGCTGCTGCAACGCCTCACCGACCAACTCGCGGCGGCGCTGCTGTCCGACCCGTTCGACCTGCGGGTCGGGCACCGCGTCGGCACGGAACTGGTGGCCGCGCACATCGCGTCGCCCGAGGCGCTGGGGCGTACGGTCGAGGTCGTCCAGCTCCGGCTGGCCCGCGACCTCGGGCTGGTCGGCGAGGAGGTCGGGGACCGGCTGGCCCGGCTGCTGGCCGCGGTGTCCATCGGGTACTCCCGGGCGCTGCGGGACCGGACGCTGGACGAGCAGGAGTCGATCCGACGGGCCGCGATGACCGCCCGGGCGCAGGCGGAGCGGGCGCTACGCGCCAGCGAGGCCCGCTTCCGCCACCAGGCGACCCACGATCCGCTGACCGACCTGCCCAACCGCGCGCTGTTCACGGAGCGCCTGAGCGCCGCGATCGACTCTCCCGGCCCGGGCGGGGAGCGCGTCGGGGTCTGCTTCCTGGACCTGGACCGGTTCAAGGTGGTCAACGACTCGCACGGGCACCAGGTCGGCGACGGGCTGCTGGCCACCGTTGCCGACCGGCTCCGCCGGGCCATCGACGGGCACCTGGTGGCCCGGCTCGGCGGCGACGAGTTCGTCGTCCTGGTCGAGCGCACCACCGGCACCGACGACGTCGTCGCCGTGGCGGAGGCGGCGCTGGCCGCCGTGCGCGAGCCGGTGCTGGTGGACGGGCACGAGCTGTGCGTGTCGGCGAGCATCGGCATCGTGGAGCGGCAGGTCGCCGGTACCTCCCCCGGTGACCTCATGCGGGCGGCCGACAGCACCCTGCACTGGGCGAAGGCCGCCGGCGGCGCCCGCTGGGCGCTCTACGACGCCGACCGCGACCGCCGGGAACTGGCCCGGTACGCGCTCTCCGCGGCCATCCCGGCCGCCCTGGAGCGGGGCGAGTTCTACCTCGACTACCAGCCGCTGACCTCGCTGCGCGACGGCCGGGTGGTCGGCGTGGAGGCGCTGGTGCGGTGGCGTCACCCGGAGCTGGGCGTCCTGCGACCGGACAGCTTCATCGGCCTGGCCGAGGAGACGGGGCTCATCGTCCCGCTCGGCGGGTGGGTGCTGGCCGAGGCGTGCCGGCAGGCGGGTAGCTGGTCCGCCGGAGTCGCGACGGCCCCGTTCGTCAGCGTCAACCTGGCGGTACGGCAGGTCCGCCGCCCCGGCCTGGTCCAGGAGGTCCGCGGACTGCTGCGGCGCACCGGCCTGCCGCCGGAGCGGCTTCAGCTGGAGATCACCGAGAGCACCATGATGAGCACCGCCGAGGAGCCCGTCCGGGCGCTGCGGGTGCTGGCCGACCTCGGCGTCCGGATCGCCATCGACGACTTCGGCACCGGCTACTGCAACCTGGCGTACCTGCGGGACCTGCCGGTGACCGAGCTGAAGGTGGCCGGCCAGTTCGTGGCCGGGCTGCGCGCGCCGGAGAGCCGGGCCGACGAGCGGATCCTCGCCTCGCTCGTGGCCCTGGCGCACGCGCTGGACCTGACCGTCACCGCCGAGGGCGTGGAGACCGCCGGGCAGGCGGAGCGGCTGCGGGCGATCGGCTGCGACGCCGCCCAGGGCTGGCACTTCGGCCGCCCGGACTCGGCCGAGCGCCTCCTCGAACGCCTCCGCTGACCGCCGGCCACCCCACCGGCGACGCCCCTTCCGGCCGCTGTCGACCTGCCCCACCGGACGGGGGCATCCAGGCAGGGCTGCCGTTCCGTCACTGTCGACCTGCCCCAACGGGTGGGGCAGCCGGGCAGGGCACCCGTAGTCGGGGCGGCGATGGCAGCGGCCGGTCCGGGGTCGGAACGGCGAACGCCTTGGTCTCATAGACGGGGCAGCTCGACAGCGTGCAGCCGGGCACACCCGGACCCAGCCGGGCCGGCGTCAGCCGGCCAGCAGGGCCGTCATCCGCCGCGCCTGGGTCTCCCAGCGCCACTCCCGCTCCACCCATGCGCGACCGGCCGCGCCGAACTGGCGGGCCAGGTCCCGGTCGGCGAGCAGCGTGGCCACCCGGTCGGCGAGCTGGGCGACGTCCCGGCCACGCACCACGAACCCGGTCTCGCCCTCGCGTACGGCGTCCGGCGCGCCGCCGGAGTCGCCGGCCACCACCGGCAGGCCGGTCGCGGAGGCCTCCAGGTAGACGATCCCGAGCCCCTCGACGTCCAGCCCCCGGTTGCGGGTGCGGCACGGCATCGCGTAGACGTCGCCGGCGGCGTAGTGGGCGGGCAGTTCGGCGGACGGCACCGAGCCGGTGAAGACCACGTCCCGCTCGACCTCCGCCTGGCGTGCCAGCTTCTCCAGCGTGGCCCGGTAGGGCCCGCCGCCGACCACCAGCAGCGCGGCGTCGGGCACCCGCCGGCGGATCTCGGGCATCGCCCGGATCAGCATGTCCTGGCCCTTGCGCGGCACCAGCCGGGAGACGCAGACCACCACCGGGCGGTCGGCCAGGCCGAGCCGACGCCGCACCGGTTCGCCGTCGACGGACGGGTGGTAGGTGTCCACGTCCACCCCGGGCGCGAGCCGGTGCAGCTCGGTCACCCCGTGCAGCGCCCGCTCCAGCCGCACCCTGGTGTACTCGCCCAGGTAGGTGGTCACGTCCACGCCACGACCGATCCGGCGCAGCGCGGCCCGGGCCCCCGGCAGCGCGGCCCAGCCGACCTCGTGGCCGTGGGTCTGCGCCACCGCCCGGCGGATGCCCGCCCGGCGCCGCAGGCCGGCGGCGAGCAGCCCGAGGGGGGCCGCCGCGCCGAACCACACGGTGTCGCAGTCGTACGCCCGGGCCAACCGGGCGGCCCGGCGGGCCACCAGCGGGGTGGGCAGCAGCACGCCGGTGCGCTCCCGGACCACCTCTAAGGGCTGGTCGGCGTCGAACTTCTCCGCGCCGCGCCAGGTCGAGGCGTAGACGACCACCGAGCCGGCGGGCTGGCGCACCGCGAGGTTGTGCACGAAGGACTGGATGCCGCCCGGGCGGGGCGGGAAGTCGTTGGTGATCAGCAGCGTACGGCTCATCGGCCGGCCTCCCTGGCATGGGCGCGGGCGGCGGCCATCCGCTCGACCGTAGACGGGTGCGTGGCGGAGTAGAGGTACTCCCAGCGCGGCGGATCGGGGTCGGCCAGGTTGATCCCGGCGAGCCGGCGCTGCATCGCCTCGAAGGCGGCCGGGTCGCCGGTCAGGGCCAACGCGTGCGCGTCGGCGCGTGCCTCCACCCGCCGTGACATCAGCGCCTGCACCGGGGTGGAGACCAGCCCGGCGACCGTCACCAGGGCGATCAGCAGGGGGAACGCGCGCGGTTGGGCGACCGAGTCGACGCCGGCCAGTCGCAGCAGCGGGCCGGAGGACCCGATCAGGTAGAGCGCGACCACCGCGGCGGCGGCGCCCAGCGCCCCGGTCAGCGTGCCGACCGCCACGTCGCGGTCCTTGGCGTGCCCCAGCTCGTGCGCCACGACGGCGGTCACCTCGGCCGGCGTCGCCTCGCGCAGCAGCGTGTCGTAGACGACCACCCGTCGGGTCGGCCCGAGGCCCGAGACGTACGCGTTCACCGCCCGGGTGCGCCGCGAGGCGTCGGCGACCAGCACGTCGCGCACGGGGACGCCGTCGCGGGCCGCCATCGTCATCAGCTCGGTGCGCAGCGGGCCCTGCTCCATCGGGGTGAACCTGTTGAACACCGGTTCCACCAGCACCGGCAGCACGAAGGAGAGCAGCACCACCAGGGTCGCCGCGCCGGCCGCGCCGAACGCCCACCACCAGCGCGGCGACAGCCGGATGACGGTGTAGAAGCCGAGCAGCGCCACCGCGCCGATGACGGCGCTGACCGCGTACGACTTGAGCAGGTCGACCGTCCAGCCGCTCCAGCCGTTGGTGGCGAGCCCGTAGCGGGTGAGCACGCTCTGGCGCCAGGCGGCGAACGGGAGGGTGACCAGGTCGGCGACGAGCACCACGGCGAGCCCACCGAGCACGGCCTGGGCGATCCAGTGGCCGCCGAAGGGACGGCCGGCCAGCTCGACCAGCCGGCTGCCCAGCGGGGTGAGGCCGAGCGCCAGGGCGACCAGCAGGCCGACGGCCAGCGCGGCCCAGCCGGCGGGGCGCAGCGCGGAGCGGAACTCCCGGCTGTGGGCCACCTGGTCGGCGGGGAGGCCACCCAGCGCGGCCAACTGGTCGGCCCGCGGCGCGGGCGGGCGCTGCCACGGGATCAGCACCGCGGCGGTCACCACCAGGGCCACGGTCAGGCCGACCAGGGTCAGCACCGCCCAGCCGCGCGGGCTCACCGGGGCCCACCCGGCACCGCGCGGCGGCCCGCCGGCGGCACCGCCCGCGACCGTCGGGGCCCCACGGCGCCGCCGATCGCGGCGAGGCTGCCGCCACCGCGCCGTACCCGCGTCATGCGCCGCTCCCTCCCGCCGTGAGCGCCCATCCTATTGCCCGCGTCGGCGACGTTCGCCCCGACCGGACCCGCACCCCGCCGCCGGCTGCCCTCCTGGCGGCTCGCCGAGGCCGGGCTTGGCTGTCGCAGCCCGGCGTCGGCCGCCGTCGTGCCCCACCGACGCCATCGCGCGCCATCATGACGCCATACGACGCCAATCTGTCTTGCCATGACGCCACTGTGATGTCATAGTGGCGTCATGGACCTGACGTCGTATGTCGACAACCTCCGGCAGGAGCTGGCCGGCGTCGCCGAACTCGGCGGCGAGGAGGCCCGGGCGCTGGCCGAGCGACTGGCCGGTCCGCTCGAGTCGGCGCTCCGACTGGCGCTGCTGGACGCGCTGACCGCCGCGGCGGCGGAGATCACCCGCGACCTGGCACCCGGTTCGGTCGAGCTGCGCCTGCGCGGGCGCGAGCCGAGCTTCGTCGTGACGCCACCGCCGACCGGCCCGGAGTTCCAGGGCGAGCCCGAGGCTCCCGAGCCGGCCACCCCACCACCGGCGGACACCGAGGAGGGAGCCACCTCGCGGATCAGCTTCCGCCTCTCGGAGCACCTCAAGAACCGCATCGAGGAGGCGGCCGCCCGCGACGGCCTCTCCGTCAACGCCTGGCTCGTCCGGGCGGCGACCGCCGCCGTGGCGCCGACCGGGGCGGCGGGCCGGCACGCGCCGCGACGCGCCCCCCGGGGCGGGGAGCGCTACACCGGCTGGGCTCGCTGAGCGCCCGCCACCGGTTCGCGTCACCACCTCCCACCATCCGTCCCGTTCCGGGACGTCCACTCCGTTCAGAAGGGACCGTCGTGCCCACATTCGACACCCCGGCGCCGATCTCGGCCACCGTCGACCTGGTCGTCGGTGACGCTCGGATCACCGCGACCGACCGCACCGACACCGTCGTCGACGTCCGGCCGAGCAACGCCGCCGCCGACGCCGACGTCCGGGCCGCCGAACAGACCCGAGTGGAGTACGCCGACGGCCGACTCCTGGTCAAGGCACCCCGGCAGCGCGCATTCGGCCTGGTCGGCAAGCCCGGCTCGATCGACGTGACGATCACGCTGCCCGCCGGCTCACACCTGCACGGCGACGCCTCGGCGGGGGCGTTCCACGGCACCGGTCGGCTCGGCAACTGCCGGATCCGGATCGCGGCCGGCGACATCCAGCTGGACCGCACGGCCAACGCCGATCTCGACACCTCCGCCGGCGGCGTCCGGGTGGAGCACGTCGCGGGCGAGGCCCGGATCAGCACCGGGTCCGGCCGGATCCGGGTGCAGGAGGTCGAGGGCGACGCGGTGGTCAAGAACTCCAACGGCGAGAGCTGGCTGGGCACCGTAACCGGCGAGACGCGCGTGAAGGCGGCCAACGGCGACATCGCCGTCGACCGCGCGCACGCCTCGGTCACCGCCACCACCGCCAACGGCGACGTCCGGATCGGCGAGGTCTCGGCGGGCACGGTGTCGGTCAGGACCGCGAGCGGCGGGCTCGACATCGGCGTGCGCTCCGGCACCGCCGCCCTGCTCGACCTGCACACCCAGTTCGGCCGGGTGGACAACCACCTCGAGGCGTACGAACCGCCCGGCGAGCCCGAGAGCGCCGTGCGCGTGAGCGCCCGGACCTCCTTCGGCGACATCGTGATCCGCCGCTGCTGATCCCCCACGCCACCACCTCCCGGTCGGCTCGACGGCCGGCCCAGCCCCCGACCGGCCCGACGGCCGGCGTGGAAGGAGAAGACGTGCCATCCAACTCGACCCCGGCGGCCATCACGGTCGCCGGCCTCCGGAAGTCCTTCGGCGACCACGTGGTGCTCGACGGGATCGACCTCACCGTCGCCGCAGGGACGATCTTCGCGCTGCTCGGCCCCAACGGCGCCGGCAAGACCACCACCGTGCAGATCCTGTCCACCCTGATCGGCGCCGACTCCGGCGAGGCGCGGGTCGCCGGTCACGACGTCGCCCGGGAGCCCGACGCGGTACGCGCCGCGATCGGCGTGACCGGCCAGTTCTCCGCCGTCGACGGCCTGCTCACCGGCGAGGAGAACCTGCTGCTCATGGCCGACCTGCACCACCTGTCCCGGGCCGAGGGGCGGCAGCGCGCGCGGAGCCTGCTCAGGATGTTCGACCTGGTCGAGGCGGCCGGCAAGCCCGCCGCCAGCTACTCCGGCGGGATGCGCCGGCGGCTCGACCTGGCGATGGGTCTGGTCGGCCGCCCCCGCGTGGTGTTCCTCGACGAGCCGACCACCGGGCTCGACCCGCGCAGCCGGCAGGCCATGTGGCAGATCGTCCGGGACCTGGTGGCGGACGGCGTCACCATCTTCCTCACCACCCAGTACCTGGAGGAGGCGGACCAGCTCGCCGACCGGATCGCCGTGCTCGACCACGGCCGGCTGGTGGCGGAGGGCAGCGCGGCGGAACTCAAGCGGCTCGTCCCCGGCGGGCACATCAGCCTGCGCTTCGCCGACCGGGCCGGGTTCGACTCGGCCGTGGTCGCTCTCGGCGACTCGTCCCGCGACGCCGCCGAACTCACCCTGCACGTGCCCAGCGACGGCGGTGTCCGGTCGCTGCGGAACCTGCTCGACCTGCTGGACAGCCAGTCGATCGCCGTGGAGTCGCTGTCGGTGCACACGCCCGATCTCGACGACGTCTTCCTGGCCCTCACCGGCCAGCCCGAGAAGGTGGGAACCCCCCGATGAGCACCCTGGCCTACGCCGTACGCGACTCCGGCACGATGCTGCGCCGCAACCTGCGACGCGGGATGCGCTACCCGTCGATGACGGTGCTGCTCGCCGGCATGCCCATCCTGCTCCTGCTGCTGTTCGTCTACGTCTTCGGCGCGACCCTCGGCGCCGGGCTGGGCGGCGGTTCGGGCGACCGGGGCGACTACGTCGACTACGTCACCCCGGGGATCCTGCTGATAACCACCGGCCTGGCGGCCACCGGGACGGCGGTGTCGGTCGCCATGGACATGACCGAGGGCATCATCGCCCGGTTCCGGACCATGGCGATCGCCCGGGTGTCGGTGCTGACCGGCCACGTCCTGAGCAGCATGGTGCAGACCATGCTCAGCCTGGCGGTGGTCACCGGCGTCGCGCTGCTCATCGGGTTCCGGCCCACCGCGAGCGCGCCGGCCTGGCTGGCGGCCGCTGGCGTGCTGGCCATGACCACCTTCGCGTTCACCTGGCTCTCGGTCGCGATGGGTCTGGTCTCCAAGAGCGTCGAGACGGCGAGCAACCTCCCCATGCCGCTGACCTACCTGCCCTTCATCGGCAGCGGATTCGTGCCCACCGACTCGATGCCGGACGGGCTGCGGCAGTTCGCCGAGTACCAGCCCTTCACCCCCATCATCGAGACCCTGCGCGGGCTGCTGACCGGCGGGCCGGTGGGGACGAACGCCGCTCTCGCGGCGGCCTGGTGCGCCGCCATCGCGCTGGTCGGCTATCTCTGGGCGAAGAAGCTGTTCAACCGGGACCCGTCCCGCTGACCCGCACCGACCACGGGTGCCCCGACCGGCCGACCGGTCGGGGCACCCGTGGTCGCGGTCGCGGATCGGAGTCCCGGCGCGGAACTCCGACCGTGGAGGCCAGCAACGCCGGCCGGCCGTGCTGCGCCCGCGGCCGGCCCGGTCACGCGACCTGGTGCCGCCCGGCGGGCCGGCGGGCCGCCCGGGGTGCGGACAGCACCTCCACCTCGAACCCGGCCCGGGCGAACACCTCGATCGCCCGGGCCTCGGCGCCGCCCAGCCCGGCGGCCGGGGACGAATCGTCGAACAGGGCGGTGACCAGGCAGTCGGAGCAGCCACTCCCCCGGATCCCGCACCCCGCACAGTCGATGAGCATCACGCCTCCTGGTGCGCTGCGGCGACCGGGCGCGGCGTCACCGTCGCCACCCGAACACCGTCGGTCACCGCGACGCTAGGCGCGGGGTACGACAGAAAGGGACAACGGGGTCGCGGACGGCCGGAATGCGATCAAGCACCCCGATCAGGACCGGGCGAGCCGGCGCAGCAGCGAGTCGGCCCCGAGCGGGTACGCGCCGTGCCGGCGTACGCCGTCGGCGACCTCGCGGTCGGAGGAGACCACCACCACCGGCCGGCCCGGCGGCTCGGCGCGGACCAGGCGCCGGATCAGCTCGTCGGCGGTCTCGCCCTTGCGGGAGAAGAGCACCCGGACCCCGCGCGGCGACGGGGGCAGCCCGTGCATGCGTTCCGCGCCGTCGAAGACCACGGTGACCTCGTCGCCGGTCTGCGCGGCGATCCCGCCCAGGCCGGTGATCAGCCGCTTGCGCTGCTGCTCCAGCGACATCTCGCCGAAGCCGCGCTTGGTGACGTTGTAGCCGTCGACGACAAGGTGCGCCCGGGGCAGCGCCAGCAACTGGTCGAGGCGGGCCGGGTCGTCGGTGTCGCGGGCGCGGGTGGCGGCGCCGGCCGCCGGGGCGGCGGTCTGGTCGGCGAAGGCGTCGGCGACGAAGTCGGCGGGCAGCTTGTCGACCGGGTCCAGCGCCAGCTCGCGGCGCAGCCCGACGGCTGCCTGCCCGATGGTCTCCAGCAGCAGCCACAGTCGGGCGTCGTCCACCGACCGGGCCTCCTTGGCGCTGGCCCGGGCGACCCCGGCCGTCGCCTCCGCCTCGGCCAGCCGGGCCCGGACCCGGCGCAGCTCGGCGTCGGCGTCCGCCGCCGCCCGGGCGGCCCGGCCCCGCTCGGTGGCCAGCAGCTCGTTGGCCTTGCGCTCGCGGGCCTGCGTCTCGCGCAGCGACCGGCCCAGCTGCCGGCTCTCCTCGCGCAGCTGCCCCAGCTCCTCGCGCACCCGGGCCAGCTCGTCGCGGAGCTTCTCCGCCTCCACCCGGGCCACCGCCCGGTCGTGCTCGGCGCGGGTGGCCCGCTGCTCGGCCTCGCGGACCAGCTCGGCGACGACCGCGCTGTCGGCCTCCGCGCGCACCGCCGCGCCGCTGGCCTCGATCAGCTCCCGCCACCCCCGGGGCCGGGCCAGGTAGGCCAGCGCGGCCACCTCGACCGGGTCGGCGGCGGCGGGCGCGGTGCCCTCGAGCACCGCCGCACCCAGGTCGCCGGTGTCGGCGAGCACCCGCGCGGTGATCCGCTGCCGGAACAGCGGATCCCCGGTGAGCTGGGCGGCGATCGCCGGGGCGCCGAGCCGGGCCCGGCGGTTGGGGGCGAACTTGGCGACCCGGCGCAGCGGCACCGGCACCTCGTCGGCGGGCAGCCCGGGCAGCACGGCGGCGGTGAGCGCCACGATCCGCTGGCGGACCGGCTCGGGCAGCACTGGCTCCGGCTCGGGCGTGGACCCGTCGTCCGCCGATCCCTTGGGCGCCGATCCCTTGGGCGCCGATCCCTCGGGCGTGGACCCGTCGTCCGCCGGGCCGTCGGCGACGACCCCCTCGGCCGCCTCGCGACCGGGCTCGACACCGGCCGGCCCAGGCCCCGGCTCGACCGCCGCGGGCAGACCGCCCCCGTCGGGGCCGAGCCCACCGGCGTCGCGCACGGTGTCGACCGGCTCCTCCTGCGGGAGGCGGTCGTCGTGCGGCTCGGTGAGGGGCATGTGGCAAGTCTCCCACCGCGACCGGGCCCACCGCCCGGTGAGTGAGCCGATCTCTCATCCTAGACCGGTGGTGACGGCTGGTGCCGGTGGGACGGGAGTGTCGGACCGGGACGCTAGCGTGCCGCCGATGGCACAGACGGAGTACGTCCAGGAGCCGCTGGCCGGCTTCGACCCGGGCGCGGGCGGGATCGATCCCGCGCTGCCGCTGTACGCGACGACGTTCGTGGTGGTCGACCTGGAGACCACCGGCGGCGCGCCGGACGGCGGCGGGATCACCGAGATCGGCGCGGTGAAGGTGCGCGGCGGCGAGGAGCTGGGCGTGCTGGCCACCCTGGTCAACCCGGGCGTGCCCATCCCACCGTTCATCACGGTGCTCACCGGCATCACGCAGGCCATGCTGGTCCCGGCCCCGCCGATCGAGCAGGTGCTGCCGAGCTTCCTCGAGTTCGTCTCCGACGCCGTGCTGGTCGCCCACAACGCCCCCTACGACGTCGGCTTCCTGAAGGCCGCGTGCGCGAAGCACGGCTACCGCTGGCCCAATCCCCGGGTGCTCGACACCGCCGCGCTGGCCCGCCGGGTGCTGACCCGCGACGAGGTGCCCAACCGCAAGCTCGGCACGCTCGCGGCCTACTTCCGCACCGCCACCCAGCCGACCCACCGGGCGCTCGACGACGCCAGGGCCACCGTCGACGTGCTGCACGGGTTGATCGCCCGGCTCGGCGGGCACCGGGTCGACACGATCGGCGACGCCATCGAGTTCGCCCGGGCGGTCACCCCGACCCAGCGGCGCAAACGGCACCTGGCGGAGGGGCTGCCCAAGGCACCTGGGGTCTACATCTTCCGGGCCGCCGACGACCGGCCGCTCTACGTCGGCACCTCCGGCGACATCGCCACCCGGGTGCGCAGCTACTTCACCGCCGCCGAGAAGCGGGCCCGGATCTCCGAGATGCTCGCCGCGGCCGAGCGGGTGGAGGCGGTCGAGTGCGCCCACTCGCTGGAGGCGGAGGTCCGCGAGCTGCGGCTGATCGGGGCGCACGCGCCGCCGTACAACCGGCGGTCGAAGTTTCCGGAGCGGGCGGTCTGGCTCAAGCTGACCGACGGTCCCTACCCCCGGCTCTCGGTGGTTCGGGGCATCGCCCCCGGCGACGCCGGCTACCTCGGCCCGTTCAGCTCCCGCCGGGCGGCGGAGCTGGCCGCCGCCGGCTTCCACGACGCCGTGCCGCTGCGGCAGTGCACCCACCGACTCTCGCTGCGCACGGTCACGCCGGCCTGCGCGCTGGCCGAGCTGGGCCGCTGCCCGGCGCCCTGCGAGCACCGGATCACCCCGGAGGAGTACGACGTCCGCGCCGTCGCGCCGTTCCGCACCGCGACCGCCAGCGACCCGCAGCCGGTGGTCGACGCGCTGCTGGCCCGGATCGAGGTGCTCTCCCGCGACCAGCGCTACGAGGAGGCGGCGGTGGTGCGTTCGCGGCTGGCCGCGGTGCTGCGGGCGACGGTGCGGATGCAGCGGCTGTCCGCGCTGACCGGGATCGCCGAGTTGGCCGCGGCCCGCCCGGCGGCCCGGGGCGGCTGGGAGCTGGCTCTCGTGCGGCACGGCCGGCTGGCCGGGGCGGGGGTGTCGCCGCCCGGCGTCCACCCTCGACCGACGATCGCCGCGATCCGGGCGACCGCCGAGACGGTGCCGCCCGGCCACGGCCCGGTCCCGCACGCCTCCGCGGAGGAGACCGAACGCATCCTGTCCTGGTTGGAACGACCCGAGACCCGGCTGGTCGAGATGTCCTCCGGATGGGCTTCCCCGGTGGCTGGCGCGGCGCGCTTCCGCGACCTGTTGAGCAAGGCCGAGAGCGCCGCGTCCCATCAACTCTCGACCGAACGCTCATGACCAAGTGACCGATCGGACGACGTCGACTCGCTTAGGCTGTTAGAGAAGTGCAGTCCTGCCCGTTTCGTGGGCCTGCTCCCGGTTGCCGGGTCCCGGCGGCCGTGGGGCCGGGGTGAGGAGGTGTCCCACGTGGACGTCGACGCCGGACGCGGCGCCGCCCTGGGGGGCGCCCTTCCGACCCAACCGGGCGAGCTGCCGCTGGCCCGCCGGCTCCGGTCGCTGCTGAGCTGGCCCACCGCCGATACCGACCCGGTCAACCACCTCGTCCGGACCCATCGGACGATCCACCCGGGCACCGAGCCCTCCGTGCTGCGTCGGGCCTACACCATCGCGGAGAACATGCACCGCGGGCAGTTCCGCAAGAGCGGCGAGCCCTACATCACCCACCCGCTGGCGGTGGCCCAGATCTGCGCCGAGATCGGCATGGACGCCACCACCCTGGTCGCCGCGCTGCTGCACGACACCGTGGAGGACACGCGCTACACGCTCCAGGCTCTCGCGGAGGACTTCGGGCGGGAGGTGGCGCACCTGGTCGACGGGGTGACCAAGTTCGACAAGGCGTTCTACGGCAAGGCCGCCGAGGCCGAGACGATCCGCAAGATGATCATCGCGGCCGGCAAGGACGTCCGGGTCCTGATCATCAAGCTGGCCGACCGGCTGCACAACATGCGCACCCTGGGCGTCCGGTCCGCCGCGTCCCGGGAGCGGATCGCCCGCAAGACGCAGGAGGTGCTGGTCCCGCTCTGCGACCGGCTGGGCATCCAGTTGCTCAAGCGGGAGCTCGACGACGTGGTGCTGCTGCACCTGGAGCCGGAGGAGCACGCCCGCATCGCCCGGCACGTCCACGACCGGCCGGGCTGGGACGCGTACCTCGACGAGGTGGTCGCCCGGGCGAAGTCGGCGCTGCGCCGGAACCGGGTCGACGCCGAGGTGACCGCCCGCCCCCGGCACCTCTACTCGATCTGGAAGGACACCGTGGCCGGCGGCCACGCCGCCCCCTACGACCTGCCCCGCATCGCGATCGTGGTGGACGGCCCGGCCACCGACTGCTACGCGGCGCTGGGCGCGGTCCACGGCCTGTGGCGGCCGGTCCCCGGCCGCTTCAAGGACTTCATCGCCTCCCCGAAGAACAACCTCTACCGCTCCCTGCACACCAGCGTCTGCGGGCCGAGGGAGCGCACCGTGGAGGTGCTGATCCGCACCGAGGAGATGCACCGCTCGGCCGAGTACGGCGTCGCCGCCGACTTCCGCTTCCCCCGGCCGGGCGGCACGGCCGCCTGCGCGGAGCAGCTCGACTGGCTGCGCCGGGTGCTCGACTGGGAGCAGGACGCGGCCGACCCGGCACAGTTCCTCGAGTCGCTGCGCTGCGACCTCGCCGAGACCCAGATCCAGGTCTTCGCCGACGGGCGGCAGGTCGTGCTGCCGGCCGGGGCGACCCCGGTCGACCTCGCGTACGAGCTGGGCACCGAGCGTGGCGACCACTGCCTGGCGGCGCGGATCAACGGCCGGCTGGCCCCGCTCTCCTCCGCGCTCGAGGAGGGCGACGTGGTGGAGATCTTCACCGAGACCGACGCGGCGAACGGCTTCGACGCCGACGTCGCCCCCCGCGGCCCGCGCCGGGAGTGGCTCGGCTTCGTCAAGTCGCCGCACGCGCAGATGCAGATCAGCCGGTGGTTCGCCGAGCACACCGAGCCGGGCATCTCCATCACCGACAAGGTCCGCCTCGGCCGGGCCACCATCGGGCTGGCGCTGCGCAAGCACGACCGCGGGCTGGCCAGCGACCTGCCGCTGCTGCGGCTGTCGGAGGAGCTGGGCTACCCCGACCTGGAGACGCTGCTGGTCGCGGTCTTCGACCGGGTCATCGAGCCGGACACGGTCGTACGCCAACTCATCGACCTGGTGGACCACCGGCAGTGACCGCCCGTCGGGCCCGGGTCGTCCGAACGTTCCTCGGGGCCACTAGCCTGGAGCCATGATCCCCCGCTCGCGCGCCACCGGCCGGGCCGTCGCCTACCAGGTCTTCTACCGGCTGCCGCTGCCGGTGCGCCGCCGCCTGGTCCGGCTGGCCGTACCGAAGTACATCGTCGGCGCGGTCACCCTCGTCCGCGACGCCGAGGCCGAGGGGGCGGGGCGGCTGCTGCTGCTGCGCCAGCCGCCCGGCCGGGGCTGGGGGCTGCCCGCCGGCCTGTTGCAGAAGGGCGAGGCACCGGTGGTGGGAGCCGCCCGGGAGTTGTACGAGGAGTCCGGCATCCGGCTCTCCCCCCGCCAGCTGAGCCCCGCCGTCCCCAACGCGATCGTGCACGCCAAGGGCTGGGTGGACGTGGTGTTCACCGCCGAGGTGCCGGCGTCGACCACCGAGCTGAAGGTCGACGGCGCCGAGGTCTTCGAGGCCGCCTGGCACCCGCTGGACGACCTACCCAAGCTGACCTGGCCGACCGCCCGGCTGCTCGCGTACTACGACATCGGGCCGCTGGCCGGACAGTTCCCGCCCCCGGTGCCCGACGCGCGGCCGTGAACGCCGACCGGGCCGGCCGAGCGGCCGCCACCACCGTCCCGGCCGACCGCGGCGCGGCCACCACCGCCGACCGGGCCTACGCCCCCGCCACCGTCCCGGTCGACGTCTGCGCGGTGGTGCTCGCCGCCGGCGAGGGCACCCGGCTGCGGCCGCTGACCGAGCGGCTGCCGAAGGCGCTCTGCCCGGTGGGCAACGTGCCGCTGCTGGACCGGGCGCTGGACCGGCTGGCCGGGCTCGGCCTGGTCGGGCCGGCCCGGGTCGCGGTCAACGCCTGCTACCTCGGCGCGCAGGTCGTCGCGCACGTCGGGGACCGCGCCCACCTGTCGGTCGAGCCGGGCGCGCCGCTCGGCACCGCCGGCGGGGTGGCCAACCTGCGGGACTGGATCGCCGGGCGCGGGGTGCTGGTCGGCAACGCCGACGCCTACCTCGCCGACCCCGAGCGACCCGCGGGGCCGGACATCGCCGCGCTGCTGCGCGGCTGGGACGGCGACTCCGTACGCCTGCTCGGCCAGCCCGCCGCCGACCCGCGGGCGCCGGGCACCTTCGACGGCCACGTGTTCACCGGCTTCTCGCTGCTGCCGTGGCGGCTGGTGCGGGAGCTGCCGGTCGGGTTCGGCGACCTCGTCCGGGCGGTCTGGCGCCCGGCGGAGGCGGCCGGCGCGCTGACCGTCGTGCCCTATTCCGGCACGTTCTACGACACCGGCACCCCGGCCGACTACCTGGCGGCCAACCTGCACGCGGCCGGCGGCGGCAGCCTGGTGGCGCCCACGGCCACGGTGACCGGCCGCTGCCGGGCGGCGGTGGTCGGCGCCGACGCGGTCGTCCAGGGCGACGTGGAGCGTGCCGTCGTCTGGCCGGGCGCCACCGTGGGCCCCGGCGAGCGCCTGCGCGACGCGATCCGCGCGGGCGCCACCCTCACCGTCCCCGCCACACCCCCGTCCCGGGGCCCGGGGAACATCTAGCATGGGCGACGACGCCGACGAACGGAGAAATGCCCCGTGATCACCGCGATCGTGCTGATCGACTGCGCCACCGACTCCATCCCCGAGGTGGCCGAGGCCCTGGCCGCCCTCCCCGGCGTCAGCGAGGTCTACTCGGTGGCCGGCCACGTCGACCTGATCGCCATCGTCCGGGTCCGGGAGTTCGACCAGATCGCCAAGGTGATCGCCGGCAGCATCTCCAAGGTGCCGGGGGTGCTGAACACCGAGTCGCACATCGCGTTCCGGGCGTACTCCCAGCACGACCTGGAGGAGGCGTTCGCGATCGGGCTCGCGAACGCCGACTGACCACGGACGCCGGCCGGGCCGGCACGGGCGCGTGACGGCCGGTCCACCCAATGGTGGACCGGCCGTCGTGGTACGGCGACGTCAGCTCTGCGTGGGAGCCGGCGTCTCGGTGGTGGTGCCGCCCGGAGCCGGCGACTCGGTGGTGCCGCCCGGAGCCGGGGTCTCGGTGGTGCCGCCCGGAGCCGGGGTCGTGCCGCCCGGGCTCGGCGTGGCGGTGCCGCTGGCCTGCGGAACCGGGATGCCCAGCTGCTCGGCGAGCTGGACCAGCGCGTCGTAGTGCGCCTGCAGCGTCGGCAGGGCGGTCTGGGCCAGCTGGACCACCGTCTGGTCGGAGCCCTGCGAGATCTCCGTCTGGGTGGCCTGGATGGCCTGGACGTGGCCGGCCAGCTCGCTGGTCACCCAGAGCCGGTCGAACTCCTCGCCGCTGGCGTTGTTGAGCTGGTCGAGGACGGACTGCTGGTCCGCGGTGGGCTCGGCCGGCAACTGCACCCCGAGCTGGGACGCGGTCTGCTGGACCGTCTGGTCGAGCTGCGTGTGGTCCGTCTTGAACCGGGCACCCAGGTCCTTGACCCCCTGGTTCTGGCCCTTCTGCTGGGCCAGGTCACCCGCGGTGATCTCGAACAGATTCACCTGGTGCATGGCCTGCAGGTACTGGGTGTCCTGCTGCGACGGCTGCACCGCGGCCTGCGCCGCCGCTGCCGGCGCGATTCCCACCAGCACCAGCGCGGCCAGCAGGCCGAGGCGTTTGATACCCAACATGCTTCCTCCCCCTCGAGACGTTGGACCGCACGGATACCCGGCTGACCGGGGTTATTCCTGCGATCCCCGCCCCGGGGGCGACGGACGACACGCCACGCGCGGAACCGTGGGAGGGGCGGAAACGGACGTGGCGCCCACCGGAGGACTCCGGTGGACGCCACGTCGGGTGTCGCGAGGTCAGCGACGGCTCTCGCCGCTGCCGACCTGCTCCCGGTCGGGCCGCGGCTCGACCGGCGGGTGGCCCGGCGAGACCGGCGCCTCGGCCGGCTTCTCGATCGGGTAGAAGAAGCCCCGGATGGCCGGGCCGAGGGCCCCGAGCCGGTTCATCTTCTTCGGCACGACCCAGCCGGCGTACTCGAGCCCGCCGTGGCCGTCGTGGTCCCCCGCGCTGAGCGGCTGGTGCACCTCTTCGAACCGGCCGTCGGGCAGTCGCCGGATGATGCCGGTCTCGACACCGTGGGCGAGCACCTCCCGGTCGTGCTGCTGCAGACCGAGGCAGATCCGGTAGGTGAAGTAGTACGCCAGCGGCGGGAGCACCAGCAGGCCGATCCGGCCGGCCCAGGTCATCGCGTTCAGGCTGATCATGAACTTGTCGGCGATGACGTCGTTGGCGCCGGAGAGGGTCAGCACGATGAAGAACGCGATGGCCATGGCGCCCGCCGCGGTGCGCGCCGGCACGTCCCGGGGCCGCTGGAGCAGGTTGTGGCTGCGGGTGTCCTTGAGGCGCCGGGCCTCCAGGAACGGGTACAGCGTGGAGATCCCCACCAGGATGCCCGGCAGCACCACCGTCGGCCAGAACAGCGGCGGGATCACGTACCCGTCGCCGATCGGGATGTTGATCTCCCAGGCCGGCATCAGGCGGGTCGAGCCGTCGAGGAACATGACGTACCAGTCGGGCTGGCTGGCGGCCGAGACCACCCACGCCTCGTACGGGCCGAACAGCCAGATCGGGTTGATCTGGAACAGACCGCCCATCAGCGCGATCACGCCGAAGACGACCATGAAGAAGCCGCCCTGCTTGATCGCGTAGCGGGGGAACATCCGCTCGCCGACCACGTTGCCGTTGGTCCGGCCGGGGCCGGGCCACTGGGTGTGCTTCTGCTTGAAGACCAGGCCCAGGTGGACGCTGATCAGCGCGACCAGCAGACCCGGGATGAGCAGCACGTGGGCGATGTAGAACCGGCTGATGATGATGGTGCCGGGGAACTCCCCGCCGAAGATCGACGAGGTGACCCAGGAGCCGATCACCGGGATGGAGAGCATGATCGCCGAGGCGATCCGCAGGCCGGTGCCGGAGAGGCCGTCGTCCGGCAGCGAGTAGCCGGTGAAGCCGGCCAGGAAGCCGACCCAGAACAGCAGCGAGCCGATGATCCAGTTCGTCTCACGCGGCTTGCGGAACGCGCCGGTGAAGAAGACCCGGAGCATGTGCACCACGATCGCGGCCATGAACAGCAGCGCCGACCAGTGGTGCATCTGCCGCATGATCAGGCCACCGCGGACGTCGAACGAGATGTCCAGGCTGGAGGCGTACGCGGCCGACATCGGCGTGCCCCGCAGCGGGGCGTAGCTGCCGTTGTAGACCACCTCGGTCATCGCCGGCTCGAAGAAGAAGGTCAGGAAGACACCGGTCAGCAGCAGGACGATGAACGAGAAGAGCGCGATCTCGCCGAGCAGGAAGGACCAGTGGTCCGGGAAGACCTTGTTCAGCAGCCGGCGCAGCGGGGTGGCCACCTGGAAGCGGTCGTCCACTCCCCGGGCGGCGTTGCCCGGCACAGCTGCCATGTCAAACTTGCGCCGCTTCACGGCCGCTCCCAGAAGTCGGGCCCGACGGTCTCGGTGTAGTCGGACTTGGCCACGAAGTAGCCCTCGGAGTCCACCTCGATCGGCAACTGCGGCAGTCGCCGGCTGGCCGGACCGAAGATGGGCCGGGCGTTGTCGGTGATCAGGAACTGCGACTGGTGGCACGGGCAGAGCAGACGGTTGGTCTGCTGCTCGTACAGGCTCGCCGGGCAGCCGGCGTGCGTGCAGATCTTCGAGTAGGCGGCGTAGTTGCCCCACATGTAGTCGCCGTGCCCGACCCGCTCGTTGGCCCGGCGCGACTCCTGCGCGTCGCTGTCCCGCAGGTGGATCAGCAGGGTCGGCGAGTCGGCGTGCAGGTTGCTCACGCCGTGGTCGATGCCGGGGAAGACCGTGATCTGGCCGCCGGTGCTGACGTCCGCCGGGCGGACCGGACGGCCGTCCTCGCGGACCAGCCGGACCTTGCCGCCGCCCTCGGTCGGGGCGAACCCGGTGGTGAACATCTGGTTGTTCTTGTGCGGCTGGGAGATCAGGCCACCGACCAGGGGCGCGGCGACCACCGCGCCGACCGGCGCGAGACCGGCCAGCAGCGAGATGCCGAGCAGCGGCCGGCGCTTCACGCCCAGCTCGTCGGCCATGTAGAGCATGGTCTGGCCGGTGATGATCCGGTCGTCCTCGCTGACGGCGCCCTCGTGCCGGTCCTGGATCGAGACCTCCTTGGGCAGCAGCTTCTTGCCCCAGGTCAGGATGCCGAAGCCGACGCCGAGCAGGGCCACGCCGAGGGTGGCGCCGAGCAGCGGGGTGTACCACGTGTCGCCGCCGCGGCCGGGAGCGTACTCCCACGGCCACCAGATGTAGACCACCAGGAAGGCGGTCGCCGCCAGCCCGGTCAGCAGGAAGAACGACGCGACGGTGCGGGTCAGCCGGCGCTCGGCCTTGCTGCCCGGGACGACCTGCGGCTCGTAGTGGACGATCTCGATGTCGTCCCGGCGCGCGCCCTCGCGGACGATGTCGAACTGGCTGAGCCCGGGGGTCGTCACGTCGAGCGGTTCCCGGCCCTGCTGGGCCTGGTGCTCGGTGTGCGTGGTCATGCCGTCACCTCGCTACGGGCGGTGCCGGACCCCGGCACCACAGCACTGAATCGGATGATCCGCCCGGTCACGACTTGCCCGCGATCCACAGGCTCGCGAAGACGAGCGCGACGATGCCGACCAGGAAGATCGCCAAGCCCTCGGTGGACGGCCCGTACCGACCGAGGTTGAAGCCACCCGGGTCCTGGTCGTGCTTCAGCGTCTCCTGGATGTAGGCGATGATGTCCGCCTTCTGCTCCGGGGAGATCTGGTTGTCGCCGAAGACCGGCATGTTCTGCGGGCCGCTCAGCATCGCGGCGTAGATCTGCCGGTCGCTGGCCGGGCGCAGGCTCGGGGCGTACTTGCCGGAGGACAGGGCGCCGCCGCCACCGCCGAAGGCGTGGCACTGCGAGCAGTTGATCCGGAACAGCTCACCGCCGGCGGCGATGTTGCCGTCGGAGTGGAGGTTCTCGCCGTCGGGCAGGACCGGGCCGCCGCCGAGCTCCTGCACGTACTGCGCGAGCTGGCGGATCTCCTCGTCGGTGAACAGCTCCGGCTTGCGCTGCGCCTGGGCCTCCTGGCGGGCCATCGGCATCCGGCCGGAGCTGACCTGGAACTCGACCGAGGCCGCGCCGACGCCGATCAGGCTCGGCCCACGGCCCTCGACGCCCTGGGCGTTGCGACCGTGACAGGTCACACAGCTCACGTCGAACAGCGCCTTGCCCTCCGCGGCGGCGCCGGTGAGCGGGGCGTCCTGCGCCTGCACGCCGGGGGCGAAGACGGTGTAGGCGCCGCCGGCCAGCATCAGCGCGGCGAACAGCCGGACCGCGGCACCCAGCCGGCGGCGGCCCCTGCTGCGCGCCGCGGGCCGCTCGCGCAGCCGCGCGAGCAGACCGCGTCGGCGGTCGTTGTCAGAAGTCATGACCTGTGTCCTTAACCGGTTGGACCTTGTCTCAGGGGACGGAGCAGCGGCGCGGTTCGTGACGCGCCAAGATCACTGAAGCCAGTAGATCATGGCGTAGAGCCCGATCCACACGACGTCGACGAAGTGCCAGTAGTAGGACACGACGATCGCCGACGTGGCCTGCGCCGGCGTGAACCGGCCCATGGTCGTGCGGATCATGAAGATGATGAAGGCGATCAGACCGCCGGTCACGTGCAGACCGTGGAACCCGGTGGTCAGGTAGAACATCGACCCGTACCCGTCCGAGTTGATCTTGATGCCCTCGTGCACCAGCTCGCGGTACTCGTTGACCTGACCGAGCACGAAGATCAGGCCCATCACGAAGGTGATCGTGAACCAGCGCCGCAGGGCGTGGACGTCACCCTTCTCGGCGGCGAACACACCGAGCTGGCAGGTCACCGACGACAACACCAGGATCACCGTGAAGGTGGTCGCGTACGGGATGTTGAGTACCTCGGTGTGCTTCGCCCACTGCTCCGGCGCCGCCGCGCGGATGGAGAAGTACATCGCGAACAGCGCCGCGAAGAACATGAGTTCACTGGAGAGCCACACGATCGTCCCGACGCTGACCATGTTGGGTCGGGTCAGGGAGTGGATCCGGCTCTTGTCAATGGCTGGGGCCGCAGTCACGCGGTCATTATTGCCCTTGACCGGGGCCGGCGATCAGCGGGGTGGCAAACCGGTGGCATCGGCAGCCCGATCGGGGTCGTCCGGTTCGCCTGACCTAGGCTGAAAAGCGTGCTGCACGTCGATCCGATCTTCACCGCAACCTCGGCCGCCGCGCCCGCGGTGACCGCGGCCACCCCGCCGCCGTTCACCGTCACCTCCGTGTTCACCGAGACCCGGCTGGACAGTTGGCTGGCCGTCGGCCTGGTGCTGGCCGCCGGCATCTACCTCTACGGGGTGCACCGGCTCCGGCTCCGGGGGGACCGGTGGCCGGTGGCCCGGACGGTGTTCTTCCTCGGCCCCGGCCTCGGCGGGATCGCGGCGGTCACCGTCAGCGGTTTGCACGCGTACGACACGGCGCTGCTGTCGGTGCACATGGTCCAGCACATGGTGCTCTCCATGATCTCGCCGATCTTCCTCGCGCTGGGCGCGCCGGTGACGCTGGCCCTGCGTACCCTGCCGCTGCGGCCGCGCAAGCGGCTGCTGGCGATCGTGCACAGCCGGGTCGCGCGGGTCTACAGCTACCCGCTGGTGGCGTTCACCATCTTCGTGGTCAACCCGTTCGCGCTCTACTTCACCGACCTGTACCGCTACACCCTCGAGCACGCGTGGGCGCACGAGGTCGTGCACGCGCACTTCATCATGACCGGCTGCGTGTTCTTCTGGCCGCTGCTCGGCCTCGACCCGCTGCCGGGGCGCTGGCCGTACCCGGGCCGGGCGCTGCTGATGCTGCTCTCCGTGCCGTTCCACACGGTGCTCGGGCTCACCATCATGCAGAGCACCACGCTCTTCGGCGGCGACTGGTACCCGTCGCTCGGGCTGACCTGGTCCGACCCCTGGGAGGACCAGGTGGTCGCCGGCGGCATCCTCTGGGCCGGCGGCGAGTTCGTCAGCGTCACGATGCTGGCCGTGCTGGTCGTGCAGTGGATGCGCCACGCCGAGCGGGAGGCCCGCCGGATCGACCGCGACCTGGACCGCCAGGAGGCCCGTCAGCGCGCCGCGGAGTCCGCCGCCTGACCTGCGCCGACGGTACGCCCCGGCGCCGCCGACGGGCGGACGTCACGCACCTCACACCGACGGGTAGGATCAGCCGGCAGCTACGAGGTGGGAGCCTGTCCAGCCAATGAGTGAGCGCAGTGAGCGAATCACCAAGCGCAGTGCGACGGTGCCTCATGACGGCACCGCTCACAGCCCGATCCCCGGCCGAGGCCGTGGTGACGCTGTGGGATCCACCGGCGCGGCGTGGACTCGGACCGTTCGGCGAAGCGGAGTGTCGGCATGAGTGATCGTCTTTGCACCGTCCTGCTCTACAGCGACGACCCGCAGGTCCGTGACCGGATGCGGCTCGCCGTCGGCACGCGTCCCGCGCCCGGTCTGCGGATCGAGTTCGTCGACGCGTCCACCTACGCGGAGTGCGTCCGGCTCGTCGACGACTACGAGATCGACCTGCTGCTGCTCGACGGCGAGGCGACCCCGGGCGGCGGCATCGGCATCGCCCGGCAGATCAAGGACGACCGGGACGACGCTCCCCCGACCTGCGTGGTGATCGCCCGCGCCGCCGACCGATGGCTCGCGGCCTACGCCGAGGTCGACGCCACCCTGGTGCACCCGCTCGACCCGGTGACCACCGGCACCACGGTGGCCGAGCTGCTGCGGACGCACGCCCCCGCCTGACGTCCCCCGCTCCGGCCCGTCTCGGCGCCGGACCACCCGGCGCCGGTTCCATCCCACCCGCTTCGCACGCTCGGGAGGCCCGCCATGGGCGATCGGACCTGGCCGCACCTGCTCGCCGCGCTGCTGCGCGGGGAGGAGCTCTCCACCGCCGACACCGCCTGGGCGATGGGCGAGATCATGTCCGGGGCGGCCGCCCCGGCACAGATCGCGGGCTTCGCCGTCGCGCTGCGCGCCAAGGG
Source organism: Micromonospora sp. NPDC023814 (assembly GCF_040639595.1). Taxonomy (NCBI): domain Bacteria; kingdom Bacillati; phylum Actinomycetota; class Actinomycetes; order Micromonosporales; family Micromonosporaceae; genus Micromonospora; species Micromonospora sp. NPDC023814. The sequence goes on along the minus strand of NZ_JBFAAF010000004.1, from coordinate 34,166 downwards.
CGAGACCTCGGCCGAGCTGGCCGGCCTGGTGGAGGCGATGCTCGGGCGGGCGGTCGCGGTCGAGCTGCCCGAGGCGCTGCGGGACACCGCCCTCGACGTGGTCGGCACCGGCGGTGATCTCGCGCACACGGTCAACATCTCCACCATGGCCTCCCTGGTGGTGGCCGGCGCCGGGGTCCGGGTGGTCAAGCACGGCAACCGGGCGGCGTCCTCCTCCTGCGGCACCGCGGACGTGCTGGAGTTCCTCGGCGTGCCGCTGGACCTGGGGCCGGAGGGGGTGGCCCGGTGCGTCGCGGAGGCCGGCATCGGCTTCTGCTTCGCGGCCCGGTACCACCCCGGCATGCGCCACGCCGGCCCGGTACGCCGGGAGATGGGCGTGCCCACCTTCTTCAACTTCCTCGGCCCGCTGACCAACCCGGCCCGGCCGCGGGCCGCCGCGGTCGGCTGCTTCGACCTCCGGATGGCCCCGGTGATGGCGGGCGTCTTCGCCGCCCGGGGCGACTCGGCTCTGGTGATGCGCGGCGAGGACGGGCTGGACGAGTTCACCACCGCCGCGCCGACCCGCGTCTGGGCCATCCAGGCAGGCACGGTCAGGGAGGCGCTGCTGGACGCGACCGACCTCGGGGTGCCCAGGGCCACCCTGGCCGACCTGCGGGGCGGAGACGCCGCTTACAACGCCGACGTGGTGCGCCGGCTACTGGCCGGCGAGACCGGCCCGGTGCGCGACGCCGTCCTGGTCAACGCGGCGGCGGCGCTGGCCACCCAGGGTCCGCTCGACGGCGACCTCACCGAGGCGTTGCGCGCCGGGATGGACCGGGCCGCCGAGTCCGTCGACTCCGGGGCCGCCGCCCGCGTCCTGGACCGCTGGATCGAGGCCGCCCGCGCCGACTAACCCGCCGGCGGCCACCCCGGCGGCGCCGGGTGGGCGTGCGGAAGTTGTCGGACCCCCGTGGGAAACTACAACTGAATAGTTTTCCACTTCCAACATGCGCTGTTCACCACAGCACACCCGTCGTGCGTCGTGCGGCGCGGCAGTTCCGCCGTGCGCCCCGACGGGATCGGAGCGAGAGGAGACGCCCGTGTCGGAGCGCGAGCTCTACTGCGCCACCTGCGAGGGCGTTCAGCCGTTCGTGACGCCGCCGTGCGTCGACGGCCACGGCGTCGACTGCCCCGAGCTGGCCTGCACGGGCTGCGGCGAGGCGGTGCTCGTCGCCACGTTCACCTTCCGGGCCCCGCGCCTGGCGCCGCGGCACCGCCAGCCGTCGCCCCACCGCCGCGCCGCCTGACCCCTCCGCGCCGCCTGCGCCATCGCCACCCGACCCGGTCCGCGCACCGCCTGGACCGTCGCCACCGCGCCGCCTGAGCCCCGCCGCGCCGCCTGACGCGGCCCGCGCCGGCACCACCGCCCCGACCGGCGGCGCGGCGCACGCCCGGCCGGTCCTCGGCCGCCCCGCACGTCGGCGATCACGGCACGAAGGCCCGCCTCCCCGAGGGGAGGCGGGCCTTCGTCACGTGCAGGGGGCCGTCGTCGGCCGCCGGCTCAGTGCTCGGCGGTGCGCCGGGTGCCGCTGTAGTACTCGAACAGCAGGCCGCAGGCCGCGAAGATGACCGCCACGGCACCGACGCCCAGCAGCCAGAACTGCCAGAACACGAGGCCGAAGCCGGTGAGCGCGGCGGCCAGCGCCAGGCCGAACGGCCAGTAGCTGCCCGGGCTGAAGAAGCCGACCTCGCCCGCGCCGTCGGCGATCTCACCGTCCGGCCGGTCCTCCGGCCGCAGGTCGATCCGGCGCGAGACGAACCAGAAGAAGCCGCCACACATCGCGCAGAGCAGGAAGCTCAGCAGCAGTGCGATCGTGCCGACCCACTCGACGTGGCCACCGGAGTCGGCGGCGGTCCAGCCCCCGTAGAGGGCGGTGGCGAAGAGCAGGAACCCGGCGATGACCAGGAAGATGCGCCACTCGGTCTTCATGCCAGCCCCCTCAGCTTCCCGTACCGGCCGGCGCGCTGTCCGGGTTGAAGTTGGCCTCGGTGCGACGGGTCTCGAACGGCCGCGTCTTCTGCGCGTACGGCTCCTCGCCGATGGCCGTCAGGGCCTCCTGCGTGGACTTGCCGTCCCGCTTGGCCGCCAGGAACTGGTCGTACTTCTCCGGCGAGACGACCCGCAGCTCGAAGTTCATGAACGCGTGGTAGCTGCCGCACAGCTCGGCACAGCGGCCGACGAAGGCGCCCTCGGTGTCGAGCTTGGAGACCTCGAACACGTTGCGGATCTTGCCCGGCATGACGTCCCGCTTGAACAGCAGCTCCGGCACCCAGAAGGAGTGGATGACGTCGCGGCTGGTCTCCTCGAACCGGATGGACCGGTCGGTCGGGAGCACCAGGATCGGGATGACCTCGCTGGTGCCGAGCACCGAGGCGACGGTGTTGGCGTCCTTGCCCTGGCCGTCGCGGTAGTTGAACTGCCAGTTCCACTTGAACGCGACCACCTCGACCGTGACGTCGGGGTTCTTGGTCGTCCGCACCACGTCGGTCTGCACGACCGCCGTGTAGTAGAAGAGCACGGAGACGATCAGGATCGGCGCGATGGTGTAGAGGAACTCCATCGGCATGTTGTAACGGGTCTGCACCGGCAGCTCGTTGCCCCGCTTGCGGTAGCGCACGATGCACCAGAAGATCAGGCCCCACACGAACACGCCGACCGCGAGCGCCGCGACGCACGAGGCGATCCACAGGTCGTACATCCGGTGGGACTCGGGCGAGATGCCGCCCTGCGGCCAGCCGAAGCCGCCGAACGCGGCGCCGACGTCGCAGCCCGTGAGCAGGACCAGCAGCGCCGCCCCGCCGAGACCGAGCCCGGCGATCCGACCAGCACCACGCCCCCGGCGCCCACCGGCTCCTGGGGAAGCGCTGTGCCGTACGGCCGACGGCCGTACCTCCGAACTCCTTGCGACCACCTGGTCCTGCCTCCCTAGCGCGCCGCGGTGTCTGTTCTGTTCTGTTCTGCCGGCCTCCGCCGGAGCGGAGCGACAACACCGGCGGCAAAGGCGTCACCGACGGTCGCAGATTACTCGACCATGACGGGCTCGACCGTCTTGGGGTCACTCTCCGCCCCCATCGGGGGGATCTTGGGCGTGCCGGCGCGATAGCGTTGGCTTCCGTGAGCGCTTCCCCGGTCTACCTGGACGCGGCCACCGCCGCGCCGCTGCACCCGGTCGCCCGACAGGCGCTGCTGGCCGCCCTCGACGACGGTTGGGCCGACCCCGGCCGGCTCTACACCCAGGCCCGCCGCGCCCGCCAACTGCTCGACGCCGCCCGCGAGGCCACCGCGCAGACGCTCGGCGTGCGCGCCGACGAGATCTCCTTCACCCCCAGCGGTACGACGGCCGCGCACGCCGCCGTGCTCGGCGGCCTGGCCGGCCGGCGGCGGGTCGGCCCGGCCCTGGTGCACTCCGCGATCGAGCACTCGGCGGTGCTGCACGCCGCCGAGCAGCACGTCGCGGCGGGCGGCACGGCGACGTCGGTGCCGGTGGACCGGCGGGGCCGGCTGGACCTGGACGGCTGGTCGGCGGCGGTGCGGGCACCGGGCGTGGCGCTGGCCGCGCTGATCGCCGCCAGCCACGAGGTCGGCACGCGCCAACCGGTCGCCGAGGCCGCGCGGGAGTGCGCCGAGGCCGGGGTGCCGCTGTTCGTGGACGCCGCCCAGGTGGTCGGCCGGGCGCCCGTGCCGGCGGGCTGGTCGGTGCTGACCGCCAGCGCGCACAAGTGGGGCGGCCCGCCCGGGGTGGGGCTGCTGGTGGTGCGCAAGGGCACCCGGTGGGAGTCGCCCTGGCCGGCCGACGAGCGGGAGTCCGGGCGTACGCCGGGAACGCTCAACCTGCCGGCGGTGGTCGCGGCGGCGGCGAGCCTGCGCGCGGCGGCGGCCGACGCGGCGGCCGAGGCGGCCCGGCTGGCGCCGCTGGTGGACCGGATCCGGGCCCGGGTGGCGGCGGAGGTGCCCGACGTGGAGGTGGTGGGTGATCCCGACGACCGCCTCCCGCACCTGGTGACGTTCTCCTGCCTGTACGTCGACGGCGAGGCCCTGCTGCACGCGCTGGACCGGCGCGGGTTCGCCGTCTCCTCCGGCTCCTCCTGCACCTCCTCCACGCTGCGCCCGTCGCACGTGCTGGAGGCGATGGGGGTGCTCTCGCACGGCAACGTGCGGGTCTCGCTGCACCGGGAGACGACGGAGACGGACGTGGAACGGTTCCTCGCCGAGTTGCCCGAGGTCGTGGCGCGGCTGCGCGCCGAGGCGGGGGTGGTGGGGCTGTGACGGCGCCGGCGGAGATCCTCGACTGTCGTGGTCAGCGCTGCCCGCTGCCCGTGATCGCGGTGGCCCGGCGGCTGCCCGAGCTGCCCGTCGGCACGGTGGTGCGGGTGCTGGCCGACGACCCGGCGGCGGCGGTGGACATCCCGGCCTGGTGCCGGATGCGCGGCCACGAGTTCCTCGGCACGGTCACCGGCCCCGACGGCCCCGCCTTCGACGTCCGCCGCCTCCACTGAGAGGTGTCAGGAAGGGCACCCGGCCGACGCGGAAGGCCCTTCCCGACACCGAGTGAGTCACGGCAACAGGTGCGGTCGGACGTCCTCGGCGGCCACGTCGCCGTACGACTCGGCCATCCGCTTGACGAACAGGTCGCGGCGGACCTCGTACTCCTGCGTGCCCACGGTCTCCAGCACCAGCGTGGCGAGCAGGGAGCCTACCTGGGCGGCCCGCTCCAGCCCGAGGCCCCAGGACAGCGCGGTGAAGAAGCCGGCCCGGAAGCCGTCGCCGACCCCGGTGGGGTCGACCGCCCGGATCTCCCGAGCGATCGGCACGTGGATCGGGTCGATGTCGCGCCCGGCGATCTCCACGCCGTGCTTGCCCAGCGTGGTGACCCGGACCTTGACCCGGTCGAGCAGCTGCGCGTCGCTCAGCCCGGCCTTGCTCTGCAGCAGCGACTTCTCGTAGTCGTTGGTCATCAGGTAGTCGGCGCCCTCGATCAGCGCGACGACGTCCTCGCCGTCCATCCGGGCGAGCTGCTGGGACGGGTCGGCGGCGAAGGAGTATCCCCGCTCCCGGCACTCGGCGGAGTGCCGCAGCATCGCCGCCGGGTCGTTCGCACCGACCAGGACCAGGTCCAGCCCGTCGAGGCGGCGCGCCACCGGCTCCAGCTCGATGTTGCGGGCCTCGCTCATCGCGCCGGCGTAGAACGAGGCGATCTGGCACATGTCGGTGTCCGTGGTGCAGACGAACCGGGCGGTGTGCGCCACCTCGCTGACGTGCACCGAGCCGCAGTCGACCCCGTGCCGCTCCAGCCAGGAGCGGTAGTCGGCGAAGTCCGCGCCGACCGCGCCGACCAGCACCGGGCGCAGGCCGAGCTGTCCCATGCCGAAGGCGATGTTCGCCGCCACGCCGCCGCGACGCAGCACCAGGTCGTCCACCAGGAAGGAGAGCGACACCTTGTGCAGCTGGTCGGCGATGAACTGGTCGGCGAAGCGGCCGGGGAAGCTCATCAGGTGGTCGGTGGCGATCGAGCCGGTCACGGCGATCTTCATGTCAACCCTCGGGGTCGGGAGCAGGGCGCCGGTCAGCCTACCGGTCCGGCCCCCTCAGGATGACCCGTCGGTCCGGCCTCGGTCATCTTCTCGGCTGCGCTACCGGGCCCGAACGCGGCAGCGGGGCCGCCCCGAAGGGACGGCCCCGCTGGTCGCGAGCGGAGGTGGGCTCAGCTGAACGAGTCGCCGCAGGCGCAGGAGTTGCCCGCGTTGGGGTTGTCGATGGTGAAGCCCTGGGCGTCGATGCGGTCGGCGAAGTCGATGGTGGCGCCGGCCAGGTAGGGGGCGCTCATCCGGTCGACGACGACCTCGACGCCGTCGAAGTCGGTGACGACGTCACCGTCGAGCGAGCGCTCGTCGAAGAAGAGCTGGTACCGCAGGCCGGAGCAGCCACCCGGCTGCACGGCGACCCGGAGCCGCAGGTCTTCGCGGCCCTCCTGCTCGATCAGGGCCTTGACCTTCTGCGCCGCGACGTCGGTGAGGACGACGGACGTGGGGGCCTTGGCCTCGGTCGACTCGGTCTGCGCTGGCGTGGTCACGTGAAATCTCCCTGCGCGGTTGGGTCCGGACGCACTGGCCAACATCTCACGTCGCCCAGCCATTCCCGGTGTGGTCCAGATCCGATGGTACGCCGCTGCGACCGGCCTCACCCGCCGCCGTGACACGGGCCGCCGCAGCCGGCGCGCCGACGGACCCGATCGGGCGGCGGGCGAGCGGCTCCCGGCCGCGCGCCACCGCACGGGGCGCGCACGGGCCCGTCGGCCAGGTCACGCCCGCGGGCCGGTCAGCGGCTCCACTGCCGGGCCAGCTTGGCGCCGAGCGCCCGCAGCCCCTCGGCCGGGCGCTCCAGCGCGGCGGCCAGCCCGCCGCGCTCCTCGCCCCCGAAGTGCTCCACCAGGCTGTACGCGTCGGTCACCCCGGCCGCGCCCGCCTCCCGCCGGCCGGTGCTCACCTGGCCGGCCAGCACCACGCAGGGCAGGCCCCGGTCCCGGGCGGCGCCGGCCACCCCGGCCACCACCTTGCCGCGCAGCGACTGGTGGTCGAACGAGCCCTCCCCGGTGACCACCAGGTCGACGGCGTCCAGGGCGTCGTCCAGCCCGATCGCCCGGGTGACCAGGCCGATGCCCGACTCGCAGTGCCCGCCCAGCGCCAGGACGGCCGCGCCGAGGCCCCCGGCCGCGCCGCCGCCGGGCAGGGCGCCCAGCCGGTCGGGGCAGCCGGGCAGGTCCCGCTCCAGCACGGCGGCGAAGCGCTCCAGCGCCGCGTCGAGCAGCAGCACGTCCGCCCGGTCGGCGCCCTTCTGCGGGCCGAACACGTTACTCGCCCCGTGCAGGCCGAGCAGCGGGTTGTCCACGTCGGTGGCGGCCACCAGCCGGGCGTCGCGCAGCCGGGGCGCCCCGTCGAGCGCGACGGCGGCGGCCAGCGCCGCGCCGCCGTACGGCAGCGCCCGGCCCGCGTCGTCCAGCGGGGTCACGCCGAGCGCGGTGAGCATCCCCGCGCCGCCGTCGTTGGTGCCGGAGCCGCCCAGGCCGATCACCACCGTGCGGGCGCCGGCCTCCACCGCGGCGGCGACCAGCACCCCCAGGCCGTACGAGGTGGTGGTCTTCGGGTCGCGCTCGCCCGCGTCGAGCAGGTGCAGCCCGCACGCCTGGGCGCTCTCCAGCCAGGCGGTCGTCCCGCCGGCGGTGAGCAGGATCTCACCGGCCACCGGGCGGCCCAGCGGGTCGACGGTCGGCACCGGGATCCGGCGCCCGCCGAGCGCGTCGCCGAGCACGTCGAGGAAGCCCGGCCCACCGTCGGACAGCGGCCGGACGAGCAGGTCGTCGCCGGGAGCCACCTCGCGCCAGCCGGCGACCACGGCGTCGGCGACCTCCGGGGCCGACAGGGTGCCGGCGAACTTGTCCGGGCAGAGCAGCACGCGCATGCCGAGCAGTGTGGCAGCCCACACCGGTGGAGGCTGCGCTCAGGCCACCCTGTGGGACCATGGGGTACGTGACTTCGACCTGGGTGGAACCCTCCAACACCGCAACGGCCCTGCTGCTGCTCGGCCGGGGCAGCGACCCCGCCACCGAGCGGGGCGTCGAGTGTCCGGGCGACCTTCCGGCGCCCAGCGACCCGGACCTGGTGGCCCGGGCGGCGGCGGCGAAGGCAGAGCTGGGCAGCAAGGTCTTCGTGCTGGGGCACCACTACCAGCGCGACGAGGTGATCCAGTTCGCCGACGTCACCGGCGACTCGTTCAAGCTGGCGCGCGAGGCGGCGGCCCGCCCCGACGCGGAGTACATCGTCTTCTGCGGCGTGCACTTCATGGCCGAGAGCGCCGACATCCTCACCTCGGACGCGCAGAAGGTCGTCCTGCCGGATCTGGCCGCCGGCTGCTCGATGGCGGACATGGCGGTGCTGTCGCAGGTCGAGACGGCCTGGGACGTGCTGACCGACCTGGGCATCGCGGAGCAGACCGTCCCGGTCACCTACATGAACTCCTCGGCGGACATCAAGGGCTTCGTCGGCCGTAACGGCGGCGTGGTCTGCACCTCGTCGAACGCGAAGCGGGCGCTGGACTGGGCGTACCAGCAGGGTTCGAAGGTGCTCTTCCTGCCCGACCAGCACCTGGGCCGCAACACGGCCGTGCTGGAGATGGGCCTCTCGCTGGACGACTGCGTGCTCTACGACCCGCACAAGCCGAACGGCGGGCTCACCCCGGAGCAGCTGCGCGACGCGAAGATGATCCTCTGGCGGGGGCACTGCTCGGTGCACGGCCGGTTCACCCTCGACAGCGTGAAGGACGTGCGGGAGCGGGTGCCGGGGGTGAACGTGCTGGTCCACCCGGAGTGCCGGCACGAGGTGGTCACCGCCGCCGACTTCGTCGGCTCGACGGAGTACATCATCAAGGCCATCGAGGCGGCCCCGGCCGGCTCGGCGTGGGCGGTCGGCACCGAGCTGAACCTGGTCCGCCGGCTCGCGCTGGCCCACCCCGACAAGCAGATCATGTTCCTGGACAAGGCGGTCTGCTACTGCTCGACCATGAACCGGATCGACCTGCCCCACCTGGTCTGGGCGCTGGAGGAGCTGGTGGCCGGCCGGGTGGTCAACCAGATCACGGTCGACCCGGACACCGCGCACCACGCCCGGGTGGCGCTGGACCAGATGCTCGCCCTGCCCGGGGCCGACACCCCGCCGCCCGCGGCGAGCTGATCACGCTCGGTAGCACCACTGGTACGGAAATGGGCCCGATCACCGATTAGTACCCTCAGGGGCGATCTGACCGGGTCCATTTACGTCACGGAGGGCTATGCTGCCGGGGCGACGACTCACGCGGCCGTTTCGACATGACCGCATTCCGGGTAGCGAAGACATCGCGAGCCCACCATCAACACGGCAGCACCGACGCGCTGGAGGTTGCGTTGACCGACGACGTCCTGGTCGTACACGGAGGTACTCCGCTGGAAGGGCGGATCCGCGTGCGCGGCGCGAAGAACCTGGTCTCGAAGGCGATGGTCGCCGCTCTGCTCGGCGACAGCCCGAGCCGACTGTTCGACGTGCCGAAGATCCGTGACGTCGAGGTGGTCCGGGGCCTGCTCGGCCTGCACGGCGTGAAGGTCACCGACGGCGAGGAGGACGGCGAGCTCGTCTTCGACCCCGCGAACGTGGAGAGCGCGAGCACGGACCAGATCAACGTGCACGCGGGCTCCAGCCGGATCCCGATCCTGTTCTGCGGGCCGCTGCTGCACCGCCTCGGCCACGCCTTCATCCCGGACCTGGGCGGCTGCCACATCGGGCCGCGCCCGATCGACTTCCACCTCCAGGCGCTGCGCGAGTTCGGGGCGACGGTCGAGAAGACCCCGGAGGGCCTGCACCTGTCGGCGCCGAACGGGCTGCACGGCACCAAGTTCTCGCTGCCGTACCCGAGCGTCGGGGCGACCGAGCAGGTGCTGCTGACGGCGGTGATGGCCGAGGGCGTCACCGAGCTGCGCAACGCGGCGGTGGAGCCGGAGATCATCGACCTGATCTGCGTCCTGCAGAAGATGGGCGCGATCATCAAGGTGCACACCGACCGGGTGATCGAGATCCAGGGCGTGCCGAAGCTGCACGGCTACACGCACCGGCCGATCCCGGACCGGATCGAGGCGGCGAGCTGGGCCGCGGCGGCGCTGGCGACCCGCGGCCACGTCGAGGTCCTCGGCGCGCAGCAGGCCGACATGATGACGTTCCTGAACATCTTCCGCTCGGTCGGCGGCGAGTACGAGGTCACCGACGCCCGGCCGCCGAAGCTGGGCGACCCCGGCCAGGAGGGCGGCATCCGGTTCTGGCACCCGGGCGGCGAGCTGAGGTCGGTGGCCCTGGAGACCGACGTGCACCCGGGCTTCATGACCGACTGGCAGCAGCCCCTGGTGGTGGCGCTCACCCAGGCCCGGGGCCTGTCCATCGTCCACGAGACGGTCTACGAGCAGCGGCTGGGCTACACCGAGGCGCTGAACTCGATGGGCGCGAACATCCAGGTCTACCGGGACTGCCTGGGCGGCACCCCGTGCCGCTTCGGCCGGCGCAACTTCAAGCACTCCGCGGTGATCGCGGGGCCGAGCAAGCTGCACGCCGCCGACCTGGTCATCCCTGACCTGCGGGCCGGTTTCAGCCACCTGATCGCCGCGCTGGCGGCCGAGGGCACCTCCCGGGTCTACGGCGTCGACCTGATCAACCGGGGCTACGAGGACTTCGAGGCGAAGCTCGCCGACCTCGGCGCGCACGTCGAGCGTCCGTAACGTCGGCCACTCCCGACCGCGCCCGGTGCACCGCGATGTGCACCGGGCGCCGTCGTTTGGCTACCCTTTCCGCGTGCCGTCGCTGTTTCGCCGCAAGTCCACCGACCTCGTCGACGAGGCCGTCACCCCGGTGACGCCCGACGAGGAGTCCTCGTCCGCCCAGCCCCGGGGCTACACCCCGAGCAAGAAGGAGCTGGGCAAGGTCACGCCGAAGCGGCCCAGCGCCGGCCGCCGACCGGCCGCGGCCACCAAGCCGCTGACCAAGGAGGAGGCGCGGGAGCGCCGGCGCCAGCTGCGCGCGGAGTCGGCGGCGGAGTTCCGCCGCGAGGGTGGGCCCCGTGACCGCGGCCCCGAGCGGCTGCTCGCCCGCAACGTGGTCGACTCCCGGCGTACGGTCGGCACCTGGTTCTTCGGCGGCGCGCTGATCGTGCTGATCGGCTCGAACGCGGCGATGCCCCCGATCGTCCGCCTGGTCTCCAACATCCTCTGGGGCGCGCTCGCGCTGGGTGTGGTGGTCGACTCGTTCCTGATCTCCCGCAAGATCCGCAAGCTGGTCCGGGAGCGCTTCCCGAACACCGGGCAGCGGATGGGCTCGCTCTACCTCTACGCCATCATGCGGTCGATCACCTTCCGCCGGATGCGCGCGCCCGAGCCCCGGGTCAACATCGGCGACCCGGTCTGACCCCGCCGCACCGACGGCCCCTCCCGCACCGCGGCGAGGGGCCGTTCGTCGTCAGCGGACCGGGGTGGGGCCTACGGCACGCCGAGCAGGCGGAGCAGCGCGGTGGTGCCGGCGGCGGCGAGCACCACCAGCACGAACGGCGCCCGCCGCCAGGCCAGCAGCACGCCGACCAGCACGCCCAGCGGCCGGGCCCAGCCGGCGAACCGGCCGGCCTCGGTCAGCGCGGCGGTGGCGCCCAGCGCGGCCAGCAGGGCGGCGGCGCCGACCGGCAGCAGCCGCCGGGACCACTCCGGCAGGTCGAGCCGGTCGCGCAGCAGCACCCCGGCGACCCGGAAGCCGTACGTCCCGGCGGCCAGCGCCACGATCACGGCGATCAGCACGACCCCTCCCCCGTCCGGCCGACCGGCACGGACCCGCCCCGCGGCGGCGTCCGCTCCCCCGCACGCACCGGCTCCCCCACCCCGCCCGGCGGCTCGGCGGCGGTCCCCGGGACCGTTCCGCCGCCCGCGACCGGCGCGTTCGGCGGGTGGCCGCCGCCCGCGACCGGCGGGTGGCCGCCGCCCGCGTTCGCGGCCCGCCGACCACGGCGTACGGCGGCGACGGCCAGCACGGCCGGGCCGGCGAGTGCCAGCAGCACCGGCAGCCCGGCCGGCAGCAGCGGGGTGGCCAGCACCGCCAGCACCGCGCCGGCCAGCGCCACCCGCCGGGTGTCGCGGTCGCGCAGCGCCGGCAGCAGCAGCGCGATCAGGCCGGCCGGGAACGCGGCGTCCAGGCCGAACGCGGCGGGGTCACCGACCACGCCGCCGGCGAGCACCCCGAGCACGGTCCCCACGTTCCAGGCCAGGAAGAGCAGGGTGCCGGCGAGCCAGAACGCCCGCCGGCGCGCGCCCCCGGCGGGGCGGGCCAGCGCGAAGGCGGTCGCCTCGTCGGTCATCAGGTGGCTGCCGAGCAGCCGGCGCCACAACGGGCGGCCGATGCTGTCGGCCAGCGCCAGCCCGAACGGCAGGTGCCGGGCGTTGAGCAGCAGCCCGGCGAGGACCGCCGCGAGCGGACTCCCGGTGGCCACCAGCCCGACCGCCATGAACTGCGCGCCGCCGGCGTAGACCAGCACGGACATGACGACGGCCGTCCAGCCCGGCAGGCCGGCGGCCACCGCCACCGCGCCGAACGAGGCGCCGACCGCGACCATCGCCGCCCCGATGGCGGCGACGTCGCGCACTGCCGCGCCCTCGACCGTTCGCTGTACCGTACGCATGGTCCATCATGATGAACGCGCCGCATGTGTTCGTCAAACCGAACAAACGGAACGCTGGAGCGAACAATGTCCGCCGAACCGTCTCCCCCGCTGGCCTCCATCGCCGTCGCGCTCCGCCGCGAGCGCGACCGCGTCGGCATCTCGCTCACCGAGCTGGCCCGCCGGGCCGGCGTCGCCAAGTCCACCCTGTCCCAGTTGGAATCCGGGGTCGGCAACCCCAGCGTGGAGACCCTCTGGGCACTCGGGGTGGCGCTCGGCGTGCCGTTCAGCCGGCTGGTCGAACCACCGTCCCCCGCCGTCCGCGTCGTGCGGGCCGGCGACGGCCCCCGGATCCGCTCCGAGCACGCCGACCTCACCGCGACGCTGCTCGCCGCGGGCACCGCCCACGTCCGCCGGGACGTCTACCTGCTCGAGCTGGAGCCCGGGACGGTACGCACGGCCGAGTCGCACACCCCGCGCAGCGTCGAACACATCGTGGTGGGCGCCGGGCGGCTGCGCGTCGGGCCGGAGGGCGACCTGGTGGAACTCGGCCCGGGCGACTACGCGACCTTCCCCGGCGACACGCCACACCGCTACGAGGCGCTGACCCCCGGCACCTTCGCCGTCCTGGTGATGGAACACCCCTGACCGCCCGGCCCGGCCTCGCCTCCCGCGCCAGGAGCGGGGCGCGGGCTTCCCGGAGTCGGGCTCAGCTCGCCCGGCGGCAGGCTCCACTCGCACGGAGGGCTCAGCCACCCCGGTAGAGCCGGGCCACCACGTCCTCGATGTCCGGCTCGACGATCGAGACGTCCCGCAGCGAGCCCAGGGCGGCCAGGGCGGCCACCACCTCGGCCACGCCCGCCGACTCCAGCGCGAAGGCCAGCCGGTGCCCGTCGGCCTCCACCCGGTGCAGCGGCGCGCCGGGCAGCGCCGGCGGCTCGGGCAGCGGGTCCTCCAGGTCGGCGACGAGCAGCCGACGAGAGCCGTACCGCTCGTGCAACGCGGCGATCGACCCGTCGTGCACCACCCGACCGTGGTCGACCACCACCAGGCGACGGCAGAGCCGCTCGATGTCGGCCAGGTCGTGGGTGGTGAGCACCAGCGTGGTGTCCCCGGCCCGGCCCAGCTCGCCGAGGAAGCCACGGACCGCCTGCTTGCTCACCACGTCCAGGCCGATCGTCGGCTCGTCGAGGAAGAGCACCTCGGGGCCGTGTAGCAGGGCGGCCGTCAGCTCGCCGCGCATCCGCTGCCCAAGGGACAGTTGCCGGACCGGGGTGTCCAGGAAGGCGTCCAGGTCGAGCAGGCTCCGGCAGCGGCGCAGCCGGGCGGCGTGCGCGGCGGCCGGCACCCGGTAGACGTGCCGCAGCAGCGCGAACGACTCCCGTAGCGGCAGGTCCCACCAGAGCTGCGAGCGCTGGCCGAAGACGACGCCGATGCGCAGCGCGAGCCGGGTGCGCTGGGCGACCGGGCGCAGGCCGCAGACGCGCACCTCGCCGGCGGAGGGCGTCAGCACCCCGGTGAGCATCTTGAGCGTGGTGGACTTGCCCGCGCCGTTGGGCCCGATGTAGCCGAGCGTCTCGCCCCGAAGGACCCGCAGGTCGACCCCGTCCACGGCGGTGACCCGACGCTTCTCCCGGCGCAGCCGGCCGGCCCGCACCCGGACCGTGAACTCCTTGCGCAGCCCGTCGGCCACGATGACGTCGTCGCTCACGACCCCGTACTCCGGTAGTGGCGGACGCCGGTGCGCCAGGCCGCCGCGGCCCCGGCGGCGGCGACCAGCGCGACCGCCGGCGCGGCCCAACCGACCCAGCCCGGCAGGCCGAGCGGGTCGGCGCGGCCGAGCAGCGCCAACGCCGGGTGGTAGCTGACGAAGGCGAAGCCCAGGCCGTACGCGAACACGGCGCGGAACCAGCCGCCGAACACGGTGACCGGGTACGAGGTGAAGTCCCGGCCGCCGTAGGTGACCGAGTTGGCCAGCTCGCCCGAGTCGACCCACCAGAAGGAGACGGTGGCGGTGGCGACGAAGACCGCCCCGAAGAAGACCACGCCGGACACCGGGGCGACGACCACCAACAGCGCCCGCGCCGGGGTCCACTGGACGCCGGCCGAGCCGACCGCGACGACCAGTACGGCGAGCCCGAAGACCGCCCGGGACACCTTGCGCAGCGGCAGGTCCATCAGCAGCAACTGCGGCAGCGCGCCGAGCGGGCGGACCAGCACGGCGTCGAACAGCCCCGTGCGCACGTAGCGGGGCAGCCGCTCGATGTTGCCCACCAGCAGATCGGCGGTGGCGAACGCGCAGGTCGAGAGGCCGACGATCACCAGCGTCTCGCGGAGCGTGAAGCCGCCCAACTCCCGCGTGACGCCGAAGATGACCAGCACGGTCAGCACGTCGAAGACGGTGGACCCGACGTTGCCGAGCACGTCGACCACGAACGACGTCCGGTACGCCGTCTGCGACCGCGCCTGCGCCCCCAGCAGCGCCCGGTACGCGGCCAGCGCCCCGCCGCCGCGGCGCCCGGCGGTCGACGCCACGGCCCCGTCAGCCACCCTGCACCACCAGGCGGCGTTCGGCGCGGCGCTGCACGAGCCGGCAGGCGGCCAGGACCAGCACCGCCCAGGCGAGCTGGAGGCCGACCAGCCCGACCTGGGTGCCGGTCGGGTCCCGCTCGACGAGCACGTCGAGCGGGGTCTGGAGCAGGCTCGGGAAGGGGGTGCCCAGCCAGAGGACGTGCTGGAGCCACTCCGGCAGGAAGCGCAGGGGGAAGTAGAGCCCGGCGAGCACCCCCGAGCCGAGGGTCCAGAGGATCATCGGCCCCCGGACGTCCTGCAACCAGTACGCGGTCGCGTTGACCAGGAACCGGCAGCCGAAGCAGAGCACCACGGCGGCGACGGCGGAGAGCGCGAAGAGTGGCAGGGTGGACCAGCGTCGGGGCACGTACACCTCGAAGAAGAGCGGCCCGACCAGCACCGGCGGGAGCAGCCGGACCAGGGCGGCGTGGCCGGCGCGGCCCAGGTCGGTGGCGAGGTGGCTGGTCACCGGGTGCACCGGCCGCAGCAGGTCGCTGGCGACGTCGCCGGTGCGGATCCGGTCCGCCAGGTCCGTCCACCCCCAGAGCAGGACGACGGCGAGCAGGCCCTGACCCACCCAGACGAAGCTGGCGAGCTGGGTCCGGTCGTACCCGGCCACCGTGCCGGCGGCACCGGCCGCGGCGAGGAGGACGTAGCAGCGCAGGAAGCCGAAGACCGTGTTGGTGACGACGCCCGCCACGGTCGCCTGCCGATACGTGGCGTAACGTCGGAAGCCTGATCCGGTTATAGCACCAAATGTCCGGAACCATAGGATAACGTTTGGGGTGGTGGGCGGTGCCACAGTGGCGGTGAGCGAGCCCACGCCGCTACCCTCCTTCCGCAGCCACGCCATGCCGGGACGGGCGACTCTACCGGCACGTGGGGCGCCCAGCGCGACAATTTGCAACGAGGTGACATCGCCGTGAGCGAGCGGACGCGAGCCGGCCACCGGGGCGCCGCCGTGAGCGAGCGGACGCGGGCCGGCCACCCCGGCGCGCCCGTTCACCGACGGCGCGCTGCGGCCGTTCCGCTCACCCGCCGTGGCGACAGGTCCCCGAGATGAGCCGCTACGCCGACCGGTGGCACGACACCGGCGAACCGTCCTGGATGGTCGAGCCGACCACCGAGTGGCACCCGCAGTTCCCGGGCCAGCGCTACCCCGGCGACATCGGCATCCAGCACGCCCCGCCCGCGCCCCGGGGCCGGGCGGTCGCCGTCGGCCGCGCCGAGGTGCCCCCGCTCGCGCCGACCCGACCCGACGGGACCTACCTCGGCCGGTCCTGGGACGACGACCCCGACGGCTGGACCGGCCGGCAGGAAGGCTGGAACGGCCGGCAGGAAAGCTGGAGCGGCCCGCTTGGCGGCCCCGACGGGCGGCGCGACGACGAGCCGTACCGCCGGCCGCACGCGGAGCCGACCTGGCCGGACGATCGGCAGCCGCCGCACCGGCAGGAACCGCCGCACCGCAACGCCCGGGACGGCTTCGACGGGCCCGGCCGCTCCGGCGCGGGCCGGCCGGCCGACTCCCTCCGGCCGCGCGACCACGACCGCTACGACGCCCGCCCGCCACGGCACGAGCCGGCCGGACGGGACCGCCCCGTCTCGCCCGCCGGCCGCTCGGAGCCGGGCTGGCTGCCCGAGCCGGGCGAGGACCAGCGCCGGTCGCCGGCGTACCAGCGGCCGGACCCGGGCTACGACCGGCGGCCGGAGCCAGGTCACGACCACCGGCCGGGCCCGGGCCACGATCGCCGGCCGGAACCCGGTCACGACGGCCGTTCCGAGCGCGACCACGACGACCGGACACAGCGCGACCACGACGGCCGTTCCGAGCGCGGTCACGATCCGCGGGTCGGACCAGGGCACGACCGCCGGCCCGAGACCGACGACGACCGCCGAACGGGCGAGGGGGCCCGCCAGCCCCGGTACCAGTGGGGTGTTCCCACCGAGCACCGCCCCTCGGACGCGCCGCGGGACCGTACTTCGGACGAGCGGCGGGGCGGTTCCTCCGACGAGCGGCGGGAGCGCGTCGGGGACGGGCCGGGGCCGTGGGAGCACGCCGCGTCGGGGCAGTGGGAACGGCGTTCCGACGGGCGGGAGGAACGCGCCCCGGGCGGACGGGGCCGCGAGCCGGGCGTACCCGCCGACGGGTGGCAGCGCCCCGACCGGGCCGCGAGCGGGCAGCCGTACCGTGACGGGGAACGGCGCCAGCCGGAGCCGGACGAGCGGTGGCAGGCACGCGAGGCGGCGGCGCGCGCCGAGGCGTACCCGGATCGGCGCCCGCGCGAGGCCGCCCGGCCCGAGGCGTACCGGGAGCATGAGGCGTACCGGGAGCCGCACCCGCAGCAGGGCGGGTTGCCCTGGCCGTCGTCCGGCCCGGCGCAGCCCGGTTTCGATCGGGACACGCGCCGCACCGCACCGCACCCCGAACACCGGCGGCCGGCCGACCGTCCCCACCACCACGGGGGCCCGCACGAGGCCGCCGCACCACCGGCCCAGCCCCGGCACGAGGAACTGCGCCCGTACCCGCCGTCGCGGGGTCCCGCTGGCGGCGACCGCCCGGTGTCCGGCGCGCCGGTCTCGGTACCGCCGGTCTCCGGCCCGCCGGTCTCGGTGCCGCCTGCCGCCGGCCCGCCGGTCTCGGTACCGCCCGGCTCCGGCCCTCGGGGCTTCCTGACCCCGCGTGACGAGGTTGCGGTCCCTGGCCGGCCGGTCTCCCCCGCGCCGCCCCGCGACATGCCGCCCACGGACCGAACCGGCCCGGTCGCGCCGTCCCGCGACCTGCCCGTGTCGCCCGCTGGTCCCGTCCCGCGCCCGATCCCCGCTGCGGGCCCACCCGCCGGCCCGCCGCCATCGGCCGGTCCGGCCACCGCCCGCCAGACGGCACCGGCAGCCCCGGTGTCGCCGGCAGCCCCGGTGTCGCCGGTGTCGCCGGCAGCCCCGGTGTCGCCGCCAAACCCGACGCCGCCGCCAAGCCGGGTGTCGCCGGCAGCCCCGGTCAGGGGTGACGCGGTACCGCCAGCAGGCCCGGCCGCCGGCCGCCCGCTGTCGCCGGCAGGCCCGATGCCGCCGGCAAGCCCGATGCCGCCGGCAGGCCCGGTTACCAGCCGACCGGTGTCACCCGCCGGTCCGGTCCGAGGTGACGCGGTTACGCCAGCAAGCCCCGGCCCCGGCCGCCCGGTGTCACCCGCAGCTCCGGTCACCGGCCGACCGGTGTCACCCGCAGGCCCGACCACCAGCCGACCGATCTCCCCGGCAGGCCCTCCCGCCAGCCGACCGGTGTCGCCGGGGGGTCCGATCGGCGAGCCACCGGCTGCTGGTTCTCGGCCGCCGCTGCCCGCCGTCGAGGAGCAGTTCCAAGCGACCGGCCATGTGCCGCGACCTGCTCCCGAGGACGACGTCACGCCGGTCCCGGCACCGCCCGCCGCCCGACTGCGGCTGGAGTTCCTGCCGGCACCGGGGGCCACGTCCAGCACCGGGTCCTCCGGCCCGGCCCCGGCACGCCCCGAGCCGGTCCCGCCGACCCACCCGTACGCGCCCACACCGCAGCAGGGCCTCGGTGCCGACCATCGCGACGCCGAGCCCGTGATCGGACCCCCGGCCACCACGCCGCCGGCCGACCATCCGGCGAACGCCCACCCGGCCGGTCCGCGCCCCGCTCCCGAGGACAGGGGCGCGGCGACCACCCCAGCGGTTCCGTCGGAGACGCCAGCGGCCGCGATGCCGCTCGCAGCGGGCATGCCCAGGGTGTACGTTCCGCCGCCACCGAGCGATGCGCCGGCGCCGGCGGCCCCGCCCCGACCCCAGCCGGCCGTGCCGAGCGGCGCGGACGCCTGGTTCCGGCCCTCCAAGCCCATGACGCCTTCCGCAGAGACGGACGACGCCCGTCCCGCGGAGGCAGACAACCCTCGCCCCGCTGCCCCGGCGGACGCGTCCCCGCGCGCCATGTCGACACCCCCGGTCGACGCGGCGGCCCCGAAGCCCGTCCAGGACGACCTCCTATCGCCCGAGCCCACCCACGACCGCCTCGACGGGGCGGCTGGGACCGATCCGGTGACACCCGCACCGGCCTCGCCGGGGACCTCGTCGACGGCCGCCGCGTCGGTTACCTCGCCTGTGTCTTCGCCGCCGGCTACGCCGCCTGCCTCCGGTCCGCCTGCCGGACCGGTATCCGTGCCACCCACGGCACCCGCCCCGACCCCTGCGGCAGGCGACCCGGCTCCCCCGAGTCACTCGGCCGCCACACGACCGGAGCCGGCGGGGCCCCACCTCGCCTCCGCACCGGCACGCCCCGTCTCCGGACCACCTGTCCCCCGCCCTGTCTCCGTGCCCCCTGCCCCGCACGTGTCGGCATCACCCGCCGGGCCGGAGTCGGCACCCCCGGCCCCGTCGAAGTCGGCACCGCCCGCCCGGTCGGAGGCGATGCCCGCAGTGCCGCCGGAGTCGGCACCACCAACCCGGACGGAGGTCGTGCCCCCGGTCCCACCCGAGTCGACACCACCAACCCAGACGCGCTCGGCGCCCCCGACCCCGCCGGAGTCGGCACCACCAACCCAGACGCGCTCGGCGCCCCCGACCCCGCCGGAGTCGGCACCACCAACCCAGACGCGCTCGGCGCCCCCGACCCCGCCGGAGTCAACACCGCCTGCCGCGTCGGATCCGGTGCCAAGGGAGCACGCCGCTCCTGCCCAAGTCACGCTTGACGGTCTTCAAACCGGCCAGTCCAGGCCCGAGAACCTCGCACAGACCGTGACGGCGCCTGCCCCGGGCGCTTCTGCCCCGCCGCCCGCAACGGGCGTCGCGCCCCGGCACACCCCCGACACCGACGCCGCGACCAGGGCTGGACCCGCCGGTGGAACACCATGGCTGTCACCGAAGGGTTTTGACACCCATGGCGTTCCACTCGACGCTACCGAGCCGCGCTCAGCGTCCGCGCCGCCCCCAGATGCGGCAGTGCGGGCAACCGCACCGCTGAGCGGCGCAACCGGAACGGTTCCTCCCGCGCGACCGGTCGACGCGTCCCCGAGCGACTTCGTCCCTGGACCGGCGACGGTGAGCAGCGCGCCCGACGCCGTTCCATCGGCGGCGGCACCGGCCTCGGCCACGCCGGTTTCCGGACCGCCTGCCCGGCCCGTGTCCATGCCCCCGGCGGGGCCCGCTGCCTCACTCACGGCGCGGCCCGTGTCCACGCCGCCCGCTGCGACCCCGACACAGGCCACACCCGTGCCGCCCCTCGCGACTCCGACACAGGCCACACCCGTGCCGCCCGCTGCGACCCCGACACAGGCCACACCCGTGCCGCCCCTCGCGACTCCGACACAGGCCGCACCCGTGCCGCCTGTCACGGGTACGGCGGCCGGGGGTGTCTTGCCGGCTCCCACGCTCTTCCCCGCTCTGCCGGTGGACGGGCCCTTGCCCGCGCCACCCGAAGGACACACCCCGGTGCCCGAAGACCGCCCGGAGGACGGTCCCGCGCCCGTTGCTGTGCCGGCCGACGCGCCGGTCACCGCGCCGCTGGCACAGGCCCTGCCCACTCCGCCTGTCGCGCCCGTGTCGGCCCCGCCGACCCGGCCCGCCACCGTAGCCACCGACAGCACGCCGTCGATGCCGGCTCAGCCGGTCACCACGCCACCCTCCGAAAAACCGGCAGTGCCACCAGGCGTCCCCGACGTCGCGCCGGGACAGGGGGTGCCCATGCCGCCAGCACCGCCTGTCGACGCGCCGCCGGCGTCGCCCCTCACCATGTCACCGGCGCAACCACCATCCGCGCTGCCCGTCTCCGAGGCAGCCGCGCCGCCGCCTGTCTCCGCGCCGCCGGCGCGACCGGCGCCAACAGCGCCCACACCGCCGGCGCAACCAGTGCCAGCGTCACCCGCGCCGCCAGTTGCCGAACCGCTGGTTCCTTCCGCCACCGGGCCGGTACCGCCCGTCTCGGCAGCACCGGCACAAGCGGGACCGCTGACACCGGCCGTCACCGCGCCCGGATCACCCGTCTCGGTGCCGCCAGTTGCACAAGCCGAACCGCTGGCACCGGCTGCCGCCGCCCCGGCACCACCCGTCCCGGCACCGCCCATCCCGGCACCACCCGCCCCGGCACCGCCCGGCCCGACACCGCCCGCCCCGGCACCGCCCGCCCCGGCACCGCCCATCCCGGCACCGCCAGCCCCGACACCGCCCGCCCCGACACCGCCCATCTCGGCAGCGCCCGTCTCGGCGGTGCCCGGGCAGCCGGTGTCAGCGCCGCCCGTCTCGGCGTCGGCACAGCCGGCGTCCGCAGCGTCCGCGCCGGCCGTATCGGCACCGATCGGGCAGGGTCCGTCGGCTGCTGGCGAACGGCACGAACGCGCCCAGGAGCAACGCGGCACCGAGCGACGCGCCCAGGAGCAACGCGGCCCCGAACAGCGCGGCCCCGAACAGCGCGGCCCGGAACCGCGGGACGTCGACCGGACGAGTGCCGCGCAGGGCGACCCGGAGCAGGTGCTGGCGGCCTACCGCTGGCGGCTCGACCCGGAGACCCTGCGCGAGGTGATGGAGGTGCCGGAGGAGTTCCGGACGATCCGCCGACGCCTCACCGAGAAGCTGGGCGCCGCCGTGGACAACCGGTCGCGCGCCCGGCTGCTGAGCCTGCGGGCGGTGGTCTCACGGCTGCTCGGCGAGCTGGACGACGCGCTCGCCGACGGTCGGCTCGCACTCACGTACGCGGAGGCGACCGGGGAGTTGCGGCGTACGGCGGTCGCGCAGGCACGGCTGGCGCACGTGCTGCGCTGGCGCGGCGAGTTCGTGGAGGCCGACCGGCTCTTCGCCGAGGCCAACTCGACGGAGCTGCCCGACCGGCTGCGCGCGGCGTTGCACGAGCACGCGGGGCGGTCGTGCTACGACCAGGGCCGGTTGATGGAGGCGTGCCACCACTTCGAGCGGGCCCTCGACCTGCGCGGCGACGGGGACCCCGAACTCCAGGCACGGATCCGGCTCAGCCTGGACTCGGTGGCGGCGCGGGTGGCGGAGACGGGCTTCGGGCCGTACCCCCGGAGTCGGGACGAGATGCTGGAGCGTGACCGGCCCCCGGTGCCGGCACGCGACGGCGACCTGTGGGGTTTCGCCGACCCGGACGGCGACATGGCCATCGCGGCCGAGTACGCCGAGGCGCAGGCGTTCCGCGAGGGGCTGGCCTGGGTGCGGCGGCCGGAGACGGAGCGGTGGTCGCTGGTCGACCTCGCCGGCGCCACCGTGCTCGGGCCGTCCTACCCGGTGGTCCGCCCGTTCAGCGACGGGCTGGCCTGGGTGTCGGACGGCGCCTCCGGGTGGGTGGCGATCGACGCCGGCGGCGAGGTGGTCGTGCCGCACGGCTTCGCGGACGTACGCCCGTTCCACCGCGGCGTGGCGGTGGTCCGCCGGGAGGGCTGGGGGGCGGTCGACCGCAACGGTCGCATCGTGGTGCCCACCCGGTACCACGGGTTCGCCACGGTGCTGGCCGACGGCCGGTACGTCGACGGTTTCACCGACGAGGGGCTGGCCGTGGTGGACGTGGCCGGCCGGCGGGGCGTGGTGGACCGCACCGGGAAGGTGCTGGTCCCGCCCGCCCATCCGGCGCTGGTCATCCACCCCGTCGCGTTCCTGGTCGACGACGGCACCGGGCACTGGGGTGCGCTCGACCGGCGGGGCGAGCCGCTGATCGAGCCGGTGCACCGCGACCGCGACGAGGTCGTCGCCGAGATCGAGCGGCTGCTCGTCGACACCCACCCGGTGCTCTGAGCAGCGGCTCCGGCCGCTCATGATCGGCAGGGGTAGGGTCGTGAGCATGGAATTCCGTCACCTGGGCCGTTCCGGCCTGATGGTCAGCGAGATCTCGTACGGCAACTGGATCACCCACGGCTCGCAGGTCGAGGAGGACGCGGCGTTCGCCTGCGTCCGGGCCGCCCTGGACGCCGGCATCACCACCTTCGACACGGCCGACGTGTACGCGGGCACCCGCGCCGAGGACGTGCTGGGCCGCGCGCTGGAGAGCGAGCGGCGCGAGGGGCTGGAGATCTTCACCAAGGTGTACTGGCCCACGGGACCGGGCCGCAACGACCGGGGCCTGTCCCGCAAGCACGTCATGGAGTCGATCAACGGCTCACTGCGCCGGCTGCGCACCGACTACGTGGACCTCTACCAGGCCCACCGGTACGACTACAGCACCCCGCTGGAGGAGACGATGGAGGCGTTCGCCGACGTCGTGCACTCCGGCAAGGCGCTCTACATCGGCGTCTCGGAGTGGAAGGCGTCGCAGATCCGCGAGGCCCACCAGCTCGCCCGGGAGCTGCGCATCCCGCTGGTCTCCAACCAGCCGCAGTACTCGATGCTCTGGCGGGTCATCGAGTCCGAGGTCGTCCCCACCAGCGAGGAGCTGGGCGTCGGGCAGATCGTGTGGTCGCCGATCGCGCAGGGCGTGCTCTCCGGCAAGTACCTGCCGGGTCAGCCGCCGCCGGCCGGCTCCCGCGCCGCCGACGAGAAGTCGGGCGCGGGCTTCATCGCCAGGTTCATGACCGACGACGTACTGACGCGGGTGCAGCGGCTCAAGCCGCTGGCCGAGCAGGCGGGCCTGAGCATGGCGCAGCTCGCCGTCGCCTGGGTGCTGCAGAACCCGAACGTCTCCTCGGCGATCATCGGCGCGTCCCGCCCCGAGCAGGTGCAGGACAACGTCAAGGCCGCCGGCGTGCAGCTCGACGCCGATCTGCTCAAGGCGATCGACGAGATCATCGACCCGATCGTCGAGCGCGACCCGGCCCGGACCGAGTCCCCCGCCGCGCGTCCGTGACACCCCCGGCCCGGCCGGCCCCCACGAAGGGGACCGGCCGGGCCGGGCAGCGCCGGGCCGACGGACCGGCCGGGCCGGGCGACGGCGGGGCGACGGACGGGCCGGGGCGACGGCGGGCCGGGTGCGACGTGCCGGTCAGCCCTGCCAGAAGCGGATCAGGTCCAGGCCGAGCGCGTAGAGCCACGACGGCAGGCCGAGGACGTCGCCCACGGCGAAGACCGCCCCGAAGAACCAGCCGCTGATCCGCGGGTTCCACAGCAGCGCGAACAGCAGGATGAAGCCGAACGGGGCGAACAGGTCGTACATCTTGCGCCACTGCGCGTTCAGCCACGGCTGGATCATGTTGCCGCCGTCGAGGCCGGGCACCGGGAGCAGGTTGAGCACGCTCGCGGTGAGCTGGAGGAACGCCAGCAGCGCCACCCCCGCCCAGAACTCGACCGGCCCGCCGCCGGCCGCGCCGAGGCGTAGGGCGGCCACCAGGACCAGCGTGAACAGCACGTTGGTGGCCGGGCCCGCGAGGCTGACCAGCGTGTGCCGCAGCCGCCCGGGGATGGCGTGCCGGTCCACCCAGACCGCCCCGCCGGGCAGGCCGATGCCGCCGAGCAGCACCACCAGCACCGGCAGCCCGATCGACAGCAGCGGGTGGCTGTACTTCAGCGGGTTCAGCGTCAGGTAGCCCCGGTGGGCCACGCTGCGGTCGCCGGCCCGGAACGCGACGATCGCGTGGGCGTACTCGTGCAGGCAGAGCGACACCAACCAACCGGACACGACGAAGAGGAACACGTCGAGCCGCACGTTGCCGAACCCGTTCCAGGTCAGCACGCCGCTCGTGGCGAAGAGCGCGACCAGGGCGAGGAAGACCGGGCTGGGCCGGAACGCCGCCCGGGGCACGCCGAGCACCAGCGGCTCGCCCCCCGGGCGGTCGCCGGCCATCACTCCGCCGGGGGCAGCAGGCTCATCCGGTATTCCACCCGGTCGTCCTCGACGAGCGCGACCGAGGTGACGCCGGACGCCGCGAGCTCGCGCCAGGTCTGGCCGATCCAGGACTCGGCGTCCGCCTGGCTGCCGAACGACTCCGCCGGCCCCTCGACCGACTCACCGTTCGTGCCCTCGTACCGCCAGCTCCACGCCATGCCGCGTCTCCCCTCGCCGCTGATGTCCCGTGGGACGAACCCCCGCCAGCGTAGTCGGCCGCGCCCGTACGGGCGCGGCGCTCGGCGGCCGGGGCTCCGACGGGCTGATCAACCGGGGGCGACGGGCCGGTACCGTGGCCCGGTGCTGACTCAAGGAGTGGTGCTCAGCGAGCGGTACCGGCTGGGCGAACGGGTGGCGACCGGCGGCATGGGCGCGGTCTGGCGGTGCACCGACATCATGCTGGAGCGCGAGGTCGCGGTGAAGGTGCTGCTGCCGGCGCTGACCGCCGATCCCGAGTTCACCGCCCGGTTCAGGGCCGAGGCCCGGATGCTGGCGGCGCTGCGTCACCCGGGCGTGGTCGCCGTGCACGACGTCGGCCGGTCCACCCTCGCCGACGGCAGCCAGGCCGACTACCTGGTGATGGAGTACGTCGACGGCCAGCCGCTGAGCTCCTGGCTGCGGCGCGCCGGGCGGCTCGACCCGGCGTCCACCATGTCCGTGGTGGGGCAGGCCGCCGCGGCGTTGCACACCGCCCATCTCGCCGGCATCGTGCACCGGGACGTGAAGCCCGGCAACCTGCTGGTGAAGTCCGACGGCCGGGTGGTGCTGGTGGACTTCGGCATCGCCCGCTCGGGCACCACGGCGGGCATCACCGCCGCCAACGTGATGCTCGGCACCGCCTCGTACATGTCCCCCGAGCAGGCCGCGAACCAGCCGGTCTCCCCGGCGACGGACATCTACGCGCTCGGCGCGGTGGCGTACGTCTGCCTGGCGGGGCAGCCGCCGTTCGACGGCGACAACCCGCTCCAGGTGGCGCTGCGCCACGTCCAGGAGGAGCCGCCGCCGCTGCCGCCCGGCACCCCGCCGCCGGTGGTCGCGCTGGTGGAGCGGGCGATGGCCAAGCGCCCCGCCGACCGGTACCCGGACGCGGCGGCGCTCGCCGACGCCGCGGCCGAGGCGCGGGACGCGACGCTGGCCGTCGTCCCGGCCTCCGCCCGCCCGCCGTGGGCCGTCGCCGGGCCGGCCCCCGCCCCGCTCGCGTCCCTGGCCGGCGGGGGCACCGACCCGGGCGGCAGCTCTCTGCCCGGCGCGGGGACCGGTCCAGGCGGCAGGTCCCTCGCCGGCTCGGGAACCGGCCCGGGCGTCAGCTTCCAGCCCGGCGCCGGGCCGGGTGGCCTCGCCGCGCCCGCGCCGTCCGCCGCCGGGGCCGACGCGGGCCGCATGCCCCCCATCGACCCGTTCGGCGCGCTGCCGCCCGCTCCAGCCGGGCACCGGCCGGTCGCGCCGGCTGCGGAGGCGGCCCCGTTCGGGCGCCCGGGTCATCCGGCGGCCGGAAGCGACACGTGGGGCGGGCTGCCGCCGACCCGGGAGGACCCGGTCGAGGCGCGGCCGTCGCGGCGGCACCGGGGGGCGCTGGTCGGCGCGGCGGCCACCGTGTTCGTGGTGCTGGCCGGGGTGGTGGGGGCGACGACCCTCTTCTCGGGCGGAGACCCGGCCGGCGGGGACACGCCTACGGCGCTGACCGGCAGGTCCGTGGCGGCGGGGACTTCGGAGCCGGAGGGCGGCGACGGCACGGGGCAGCTCCAGGTCGACCCGTCGTCGGGCGTCACCCCGTCGGCGGCCCCGTCGTCCGGGGCGCCCTCGTCGACGCCCGGCCGCTCCTCGGCCCCCACGACCGGCGGCGAGCCGACCGTCACCTCGTCGGGGCGGCCCAGTTCCGCCCCGACGACCAGCCAGCCGGCGAAGCCGAACCCGTACACGCCGGTCGAGGCGTGCGGCAGCGGGTACAAGGTGATCGACTCGGCCGCGCTGACCGCCTCGGGCGTCCGCAAGGGCCGGGTCTACCTGCTCTACCACGCGGGCACCGGCACCAACTGTGTGGTGACGATGAAGGAGTCGGCGGTGGGCACGGCCACGTCCGCCTCGGCGTGGCTGGAGGTGCAGGGGCGGGCACGCAGCACTGACAGCGGGTCGTTCTCCTACTACGCGGGGCCGGTGCGAGCGAAGGCCGCCGGGGTCTGCGTGAAGTGGGGCGGGTCGACCGGCGGGGCCAGCTACGGCAGCGGCTTCGAGCACTGCGACTGAGCGGAGCCCGCGGCGCCTCACCCGCCGTGGGCGGGCCTACGGCGGCTGACCGCACCCGCCCGCCCACCGCCGGCCGGACCCGCCGGCCGCCGGCTGGGCCGCTGGCCGGCCGCGCGCCCGCTGGGCCACCGGCTCCTCGTACCTCCGGGGGCCATGCCCCGGGGGCTGGCTCTAAAGTACGGGCATGTCGGTTGACGGGTGGAACACGGTCCTGGTGCTCGGCGGCATCCGGTCCGGGAAGTCGGAGTTCGCCGAGTCCCTGGTCGCCGAGGCGCCGACGGTCCGCTACGTGGCCACCGCCGCCGACGCGCCCGCCGACGACGCGGAGTGGGCGGCCCGGCTGGCGGCGCACCGTGCCCGTCGACCGGAGACCTGGGCCACCGAGGAGACCGCGGACGACCCGCGCCGCCTGGCGGACGTGATCGCGTCCGCCGGCCCGAACGAGACGCTGCTCGTCGACGACCTCGGCGGCTGGGTTACGGTGCTGCTCGACCCGGCCCACCAGCCGGCCGACGACACCGCCACCATCGCCGAACTGGCGGCGGCGGTGCGCGGCTGCGCGGCCCGGCTGGTGCTGGTCAGCCCCGAGGTCGGGCTCTCGCTGGTGCCGACCACCCCGCTCGGCCGGGCGTTCACCGACGCGCTCGGCGCGGCCAACCGGGCGGTCGCCGACGCCTGCGACGCGGTCGTGCTGGTGGTCGCCGGGCAGGCGGCCTGGCTGAAGCCCGGCGCCCCGCAGCCGGGCGTCGTGCCGGCCCAGGCCGGCCCGGCCCCGCTCACCGCGACGGGTGCGCCGGCCGCCGCCACGACCGCCACCGGCGCGGCTGGCGGGCCGGTGGGCGTCGCGGAACCCGCCGCGGGCGTGCCCGCCCCCGCGTCGGCCGAGCCCGACGGCACCGCCTGGGCCGCACCGACCATGGCGCTGCCGGTGGTCGCCACCGGCCTGGTCATCCAGCCCGGGATGGAACTGCCCATGCCCGACGAGTACGCCGGCCCGCAGGCGGTCGAGCGGCTCGCCACGCTGGACGTGCCCGGGGCGGGGCTGGGCGCCCTGGAGCGGGTGGTCGGGTTCGCCGCCGCCACCCAGGGCACCGCCACGCCGGCCCCGTGGGGCTCCGTACGGGTGCTGCTGCTGCACGGCGACCACCTCGGCGGCGCCGCCGCCGGCAGCGTGGACGGCGAGTCGGCGCGCCGGGCCCGGCAGGCCCGCGCCGGCAGTGGGGTGCTGGCCCGGCTGGCCGCCGAGAGCGGCGCCGACGTCCAGGTCGTGGAGACCCCGGCCTCGGCACCGATGGAGGACGAGCCGGCGCTGACCGGCGAGCAGGTCGAGGCGGCCCTGCGGGACGGCTGGCGGCTCGCCGAGGAGGCCGCCGACGCGGGCGTACACCTGCTGGTGCTGGGGGCGTGCGGTGCCGGCACCGAGGCCGCCGCGGCGGCGGTGCTGGCCGCGACGGCCGGCGCCGAGACGCCCGCGGTGCTCGGCCGCGTGGTCACCGACTCGGGCGGGATCGACGACGCGGCCTGGATGCGGCGGTGCGCCGCCGTGCGGGACGCGCTGCACCGGACCCGGCGCTCGCCGCGCGGCGCCAAGGACGTGCTGGCCGAGCTGGGCGGCGGCGACATCGCCGTGGCCACCGGCGTCCTGCTCGGCGCGACCGCCCGCCGGCTGCCGGTCATGCTCGACGGGCCGGTCGGCGTGGCCGCCGCCATGGTCAGCCGTGACCTGGCCGGGCAGGCCCGGCACTGGTGCCTGCTGGCCGACCACCGCGGGGATCCCGCCGTCCGGCTCGCCGCCGACGTGCTGGGCCTGACCCCGCTGCTCGACGTGCACCTCGACCTCGGCGAGGGCGCCAACGCGCTGGCCGCGCTGCCGCTGCTGCGATCGGTGCTGGCGCTGGCCGCCGCGCTGCCGGCCCGCCCGTCGCCCGGCGGCGGGGCGGACGGCGACGACGGGAACGGCGACGAGGGGGACGGCGAGCCGGAGCCCGGTGTCGACACCGACGAGCCCGACTTCCGCGAGCCGGAGCCGGCCGGCCCCGGGCCGACCAGCACGGAACCGGAGACGGAGCCGGTGGACCCGTCCGGCCGGCGTGCCGGCTGAGTCGCGGCTCGCCGACGGGGCGCGGCTGGCGCTGACCACCTTCACCACCCTGCCGGTGCGCGCCGGGCGCATCGACCGACCGGTGGCGGGGACGGCGATGGCGCTCGCCCCGGCGGTCGGCGCGCTGCTCGGCGCCGTCCTGGCCGCGATCCTGCTGCCCCTGGGCGCGCTCGCGCCCCCGCTGGTCGCGGCGGCCGTGACCGTCGGCGCCGGCGCGCTGCTCACCCGCGGACTGCACCTGGACGGGCTGGCCGACACCGTGGACGCCCTGGGGTCGTACCGGCGGGGGACGGCCGCGCTGGAGATCATGAAGAAGCCGGACGTGGGCCCGTTCGGGGTGGTCGCGCTGGTGGTCGTACTCCTGGTGCAGACGGCGGCCCTCGCGGAGCTGGCCGGCCGGTCGTGGCCGGCGGCGCTCGCGGCGGTGGTGGCGGCGACCGCCGCGGGCCGGCTCGGGGTGACGGTTGCCTGCCGGCGCGGGGTGCCGGCGGCCCGCCCGGAGGGACTCGGCGCGCTGGTCGCCGGCACCGTCGGGCCCGTCGCGCTGGTGGGCGGGACGGTCGCCGTCGCGCTGCCGGCCCTCGCGGCCGTGCCGGGCCGCCCGTGGCAGGGGCCGCTCGCCGTCGCCGCCGCCCTCGCCGTCGCGGTGGGGCTGCTGCGGCACGTGGTACGCCGACTCGGCGGCGTCACGGGCGACGTGCTCGGCGCGACCGTGGAGGTGGTCACCACGCTGGTCTACCTGGGACTGGTGCTGTCCGGCTGAACCGGGCACGTCGCGGCGGGTAGCGTTCTCCCACGACAGCACCGGCGCGGCCATCCGGGGGACGACATGCTCATCACGGACGACTTCCTGCCCGTACCGGTCCCGGAGTCGCTGAGCGCGACCTATCTGGTGCCCATGACGGGGCTGCCGAAGGTGAGCACGAAGACGGCCGTGCAGCGGCTCAGCGGCCGGCTGGCCGAGCCGGTGCACGGGCTGGCCCGGCAGATGCTGGACAGCCCGCTGATGACCGTGGACACCCGCCCGATCGGCGAGTTCCCCGCGCTGCCGCCGGACCTGCTCACCGCGTTCGGCGCCACGGAGGCGCAGCTGGCCCGGCTGGCCGCCGCGAGCCACCTGGTGGTGGTGCAGGCCGAGTACCGGCCCGGCTGGCCGCCGGCCCACGAGTGGGCGGCGCGGGCGGTGGCCGCGGCCGTCGCCGAGTCCGTCGACGGCGACGTGGTGGACGTCTTCGGCCTGCAGTTCCTCGACCCGGCGACGGCGCTGCGCTCGCTGCCCGACGAGCAGGGGCGCATCCGGCTGGTCGACTGGGTGCTGGTGCCCTACTCCTCGGACGCCGAGGGCCTCTGGTTCACCACCAAGGGGCTGCGTCGCTTCGGGCTGCTGGAGCTGCAGACCCAGGGCGTGCCGGACCACCTGACCCGGGCGTGGGGCGCGGTGATGACCGGCGCGGCGCGGCGGCTGCTGCGGGACTGGACCGACGGGCTCTCCGGCGAGGAGGTGCCCGCGTTCGTGCAGCTGCCGGTGCTGGCCACGGTGACCGGGCACGACATCGCGGTGGCGTACGGCAATCCGGAGCAGCACGGGGCGACGGCGCCGGTGCTGCTGCGGCTGGAGCTGGACCCGGCCACCGACCCGGACGCCGACTCGTTCCTCAGCCTGCGTCCGCCGGCCGGGCACCCGGGGCCGGACGGCCGCTACTACGCCGCCGCCTGCGCGACCCTCTTCGCCGGCATCCAGCCGGACGTGCGCTACGCCCGCCCGGGCGACGCGATGAGCAGGGCGATCGCCACCGCACGCGCCGGGCTGGGCGACATCCGGGCCCGGTTCCTCGCCGGCCAGCTCCCGCCGGAGACGCAGCTCGTGGTGAAGTACGGGCTGCCGGGCGACGACGGCCCGGAGTACGTCTGGGCCGGGGTGACGTCGTGGGACGCGCCGGAACGGATCGTCGGCGCGAGCGCCAGCGACGCCAACACCGACCCCACCGTGCGCATCGGCTCCCTCGTCGTGGTGGAGGCGGCGGACGTGGTCGACTGGGCGGTGCTCGACGGCACCGGCGTCATCGAGGGCGGCTGGACCCAGGCCGTCCTGGACGCCGGCGAACGCCCCCCGCCCCCGGTCTGACCACGCCGGCCACCAGACCCCCGTTGATCATGAAGTTATCGCCGATCCGGACGGCTGCAACTTCATGATCAACGGGTCGCGGTCACTTCACCGAAGGGGTGACGAACGGGGGGCGGGTGACGCGCATCTGGGCGCGGCGGCCGCGGATGTCGACCTCGACCAGGTCGCCGTCGGCGAGCTTCGGGGCGGTGTCCAGCAGTGCCAGGGCGATGCCCTGCTTCCTGGTCGGGGAGAACGTGCCGCTGGTGATCGTGCCGACCTGCCCGTCGCCGACGAACACCGCCATGCCGGGGCGCGGGATCGCCCGGTCGACGGCCTCCAGGCCGCGCAGCGTACGCCTCGGGCCGGCGGCCTTCTCGGCGAGCAGCGCGTCGCGGCCCCAGAAGGCCGCCTTGTCCCAGCCGACCGCCCAGCCGGAGCGGGCCTGCACCGGGGTGATCTCCAGCGACAGGTCCTGCCCGTGCAGCGGGTACCCCATCTCGGTGCGCAGGGTGTCCCGGGCGGCCAGCCCGCAGGCGCGCAGCTCGAAGGGCTCCCCGGCGGCGAAGAGCGCGTCCCAGACCGCGACGGCGTGCTCCGCCGGCGCCACCAGCTCGAAGCCCAGCTCGCCGGTGTAGCCGGTGCGGCACACGGTCAGCTCGACCGGCCCGGACGCCACGTCCAGGGTCGCGGTGGAGAAGCTCATGTAGCCGTGGTCGGTCGGCAGGCCCAGCGCGCCGAGCAGCTCCGCCGAGCGCGGCCCCTGCACGGCGAGGACGGCGTACGCCTCGTGCTCGTCGGTGACCGTGACCGACGCGGGCGCGGCGGCGCGGAGCCGGCGCACCACCTCGGCGGTGTTCGCCGCGTTCGGGATGAGGAAGACGTGGTCGTCGGCGTGCAGGTAGGCGATGATGTCGTCCACCACGCCGCCGGTGGCGTCGTCGCAGCACAGCGTGTACTGCGCCTGGCCCGGCCCGATGCGGCGGAGGTCGTTGCTCAGGCAGGCGTTGACGAACTCCGCCGCGCCCGGCCCGGTCACCCGCGCCTTGCCGAGGTGGGAGACGTCGAAGACGCCGACCCCGGTCCGCACCGCGGTGTGCTCCTTGAGCACGCCGCCCCCGGCGTACTCCAGCGGCATCTCCCAGCCGCCGAACGGGGCGAACTTCGCGCCCGCAGCGGTGTGCCGCTCGTGCAGGGGGGAACGGCGCAGCCGGGTCGCGGCGGCGTCGGAGGTCACGTCGGTCATGGGTGGGAACTTACCGGGGCCTGAACGGCTGGTTAGCATCGGCGGGACCCGCCGGAGCCGTCGGCGGGACAGCCCCGACCTCCGACGGGTACGTTCCGCCGGAGACCTTCATCGCCGGTACGCCTCGACGCGACCGGCCCGGCCCGCCCGGAGTAGCTTCAGTGACATCGCCCAGCACCACCCTGAGCCTGGTCGACACCGACCCCGCCGAGCTCGCCGTCGACGCGATCGTGATCGGCGTGCACAGCCAGACCGGAGAGCAGGACGCCACCAGCGGCCCCGCCGGTACCCTGCTGCTGGCCAGCGGCGCGGAGAGCATCGCCGCCGCCTTCGACGGCAAGCTGACCGAGACACTGGCCCTGTTGGGCGCGACCGGCGGCCCCGGCGAGGTGATCAAGCTGGCCACGCTGGGCACCGTGACGGCCCCGGTGGTCGCGGCGGTCGGGCTCGGCCCGGAGCCCACCGGCGCCGCCCCGGCCCCGGAGGCCCTGCGCCGGGCGGCCGGCGCGGCCGTCCGGGCGCTCGCCGGCGCGCCGCGGGTGGCGCTGGCCCTGCCGCTGCCGGACGACGCCGACGCGCCGGCCGCGCTGCGGGCCGTGGCGGAGGGGGCGCTGCTCGGCGGGTACCGGTTCGCCGGCTACAAGACCCGGCCGCAGCCGGCCCGGCGGGAGCCGGTGGCCGAGGTGCTGGTGGCCGTCCCGGACGCCGGTGACGCCGGCGCCCAGGCCGAGATCGCCCGGGCCCAGGCGGTCGGTGGCGCGGTCCGGCGCAGCCGGGACTGGGTCAACACCGCCCCCAACGAGCTGCGCCCGCCGTCCTTCGCCGACTCGGTGGCGGACGCCGCCCGCGAGGCCGGCCTCGAGGTCGAGGTCCTCGACGAGGCCGCTCTGGCGGCCGGCGGCTACGGCGGCATCATCGCCGTCGGGCAGGGCTCGGAGGCCCCGCCGCGCCTGGTGAAGCTGAGCTACACCCCGGCCGGCGGCGGCAACGGCAAGCGGGTCGCGCTGGTCGGCAAGGGCATCACCTTCGACACCGGCGGCATCTCGATCAAGCCGGCGCAGGGCATGTGGGAGATGAAGTCCGACATGGCGGGCGCCGCCGCGGTGGGCGCCACCATGCTGGCAATCGCCGCGCTCAAGCCGTCGGTGGCGGTGACCGCGTACCTGCCGATGGCGGAGAACATGCCGTCCGGGCGGTCGTACCGGCCGGGTGACGTGATCAGCATGTACAACGGCAAGAAGGTCGAGGTGCTCAACACCGACGCCGAGGGCCGGATGATCCTGGCCGACGCCATGGCACGGGCCTGCGAGGACGGCTGCGACTACCTCTTCGAGACCTCCACCCTGACCGGCGGGCAGGTCATCGCGCTGGGCAAGAAGATCGCCGGCGTGATGGGCAGCCCGGAGCTGTGCGAGCGGGTCAGGGTCGCCGGCGACGCCGTCGGCGAGCCGGCCTGGCCGATGCCGCTGCCGGACGACGTACGCAAGGGCATGGACTCCGACGTGGCCGACATCTCGCAGGTCAACGCCGGCATGGACCGGGCCGGTCACATGCTCCAGGGCGGGGTGTTCCTGCGCGAGTTCGTCACCGAGGACGTGGCCTGGGCGCACATCGACATCGCCGGGCCGGGCTACCACTCGGGCGAGCCGACCGGCTACTGGACCAAGGGCGGCACCGGCGTCCCGGTCCGCACGCTCGTCCAGCTCGTCGAGGACGTCGCCGCCAACGGCTGAGGTGTAAGGAAGGGCCCCTTGTTAACGCGGCGGTTTCAAGGGGTCGTTGCAACGCGTTGGCTAGTCGGTGACGGCTAGGAGCTTAGCGAGGCGCTCGGCTGGGGTATCCCAGCCGAGCGTTTTGCGTGGGCGGCCGTTGAGTTCGGCGGCGACG